>JBEKXG010000634.1:0-2969 GCA_049512295.1 Syntrophobacteraceae bacterium | reverse complement strand
AGGTGCTGATCAACTTCAACAGGTCCGGGGATAAAGCCCGGCTATTGATGGAAGAGTTGCACTCGCGCGGGAGCGGGTGCGAAATTTTCCAGGCCGACATTTCGGAACCCGATCAGGTCGAATCCCTTTTTCACAAAATCCGGAAAAGCTGCGACAGGCTCGATATCCTGGTGAACAATGCGGGAATCATCCAGGATAAGCTGCTCCTGGCAATGGACCTCTCCGACTGGGAGCGTGTGCAGCGTGTAAATCTTCGTGGAGCTTTCCTTGTGACCAGGATGGCTGCAGAATGGATGGTTCCCAGGCACAGCGGAAAAATCATAAACATCGCCTCCGTTGCTGCGCTGCAAGCCAGCCGGGGCCAGACCAATTATGCGGCGGCCAAAGGCGGACTGGTCTCGTTCACCCGCGCATGTGCCATTGAGCTTGCTCCAAAGGGAATCCTGGTAAACGCTGTCTTGCCCGGTTTCATTAAAACGGAAATGAGCGTCCGTACGATCCGGCGGACCGGTGAGGCGCTTCTCGAACGCATCCCCGTGCAGAGATTCGGCAACCCCCAGGAAGTGGCCCATCTGGTGCTTTTCCTTGCCTCCGAACTGTCGGATTATATTACGGGGCAGGCGATCCCGGTAGATGGAGGCTTGAGCGTCTCATGATTCATATATTGCAGGGCATCGATATCGTAGCGGTCTCGAAAATGAAGAGGATCTTGATCGCGCGCCCGGAATTCGCCTCAGAAATCTTTTCAAATAGTGAGCGGCAATATTGTTTTTCCAGGCCGGACCCCTACGTTCATCTGGCCGGCCGGTTCGCGGCCAAGGAGGCCTGCCTTAAGGCGCTCGGAACGGGATTGTCCGGGAGCGGAATAGACGGCGCGCTGCGCGAAATAGAAGTGACGCCCGGGAGGTCCGGCAAACCCGCGCTCTCGCTCAGTGGCTGGACAGAAAAAATCGGCCGCCGAAGGAAGGTTTACCAGTACACTGTATCGATTTCTCATTCGGGCGATTTTGCCATCGCGTCCGTAATTCTAATGTCCAATAAGAAGGATGAAGAATCAGGGGAGGAGTCTTTGCATGAGATACCTTCTGGTTGACCGCATAATAGCGCTCGACTTCGGGAAGAATATCACCGGGGTGAAAAATGTCGCCATGAGCGAAGACTTTTTGGAATTCCATTTTCCTAAAAACCCGATCATGCCCGGCATAATGCTGCTTGAGGCTCTCGTTCAACTAAGCGGCTGGCTCGAGGCGGCGTCTTCGGATTTTGAGAAATGGTTCTTGGTTTCCAGGGTGTTGAAATGCAATTTTTACGGCTTCGTTCTTCCCGGCGACCAGGTGCAGTTGAGTGTGAGTGTAGGCCCCGCGCCTTCGAACGACCTCAAAATCTACAGCGGGTCAGCGGAGGTCAATGGAAAACGCAAGGTTAAGGCGGAGTTTCAGGGAAACCTGGTCAACCTGGAAACCATCGAGGAAGTTGAAGAGCAGAAAAGGTTTTTCGAAGTACTTACTCGGAAAATTCGATACTAGCAAACCCCGGCATTATGTCGGGTCTGGCTCCGTTCAATTTAACCTGCGAAATAGGCAAAGCGGCCTATTTACGCCTTTTTGTGATTAGCTGCTTCGGGATATGTCCATGTCTTTGCAAAAGCGGGTTGTCGTCACTGGAATGGGTCTGGTCACGCCTCTGGGAAAAGGGGTCGAGGCTAACTGGAGGGGCTTGTTGGCCGGCAGGACCGGAATCGAGCGCCATGAGCGCCCGGGCCAGCCTGAATATCTCCAGTTTTTCGGGAAAGTCAAGGGTCTGGAGCGGCTGAACGGTATTCCGTCGAAGATGGTCAGCCAACTGCGTTTCCTGAACCGGGGATCAATTCTCGGCTTTGAAGCTGCGAGGGAGGCGTTGGAGGGATCGAATATCGATCTCTCGATTGTCCCCAGGGAACGAAGGTCTCTATTCGTCGCATCGGGGGACCTGACCAAGGTGGGATATGAGTTCATGCACCCGGCCCTAAAAGATGCGACAAAGCACGCCGAAAAGGGAATGGATTTTTCCGTCCTCAACAAATCCGCGATGGACAAGGTAAATCCATTTTTCCTGCTCGAATCCATCAGCAACAACCTTTTCAGCTTTCTTTCGGCTGTATTCGAGTTTATGGGTCCAAACACGAGCCTGGCAAGCCTTTCACCATGCGGCGCCCATGCCCTGGAGCTTGCCTGCCGTAAGATTAACACCGGAGAGGCGGATGTAGCTCTTGCGGTGGGGTGTGGATGTTGGATCACGGAAATCCCCATGTACGAAATGGATGGACTGGGGATCCTGTCCGGGTGCAGACGTGGTCCGGCTTCATTCAGGCCGCTTGACCGGGCGCGGGATGGATTCATTCCCGGAGAGGGGGGCGCCGCCATATTGCTCGAGGACGTTGAACGGGCAAAGGCCCGAGGCGCCCGGATTTTGGCGGAAATCAAAGGGATCGGCAACTGCATCGAAATCCCCAATGGTAAAGGCTTGAGCGTTCCGGAACAAATTTCGAAAAACTCGATTAGAGCCGCCCTGGAGGAGGGAGGCATCGATGCGGAGGACCCCGCTTTTATCTGCCCTCACGGAAGCGGGACACGCAAAGGGGACCGCTCGGAACTCAACTCGATCTCTGAAATCCTGGGCGCTGCAAAAGACAGGGTCCATGTTTGCGCCCTCAAGCCTTATACCGGGCACATGGGCGCGGCAAGCGACATCTGTGAAGTGATCCTTGGCATCAGAGCAATAAACGAAGGCATCGTTCCGGGGACGCTCAACTTCTCGAAAGCCGAAGCCGCTTTCGAAGACATGAACATTTCAGCCTCAACCCTGGAGGGCAGGGGAAGTAGCTTTTTATCGGTCAGCTACGGAATAATCGGCCAGTCCTCGTGCATTCTGGTCGAGGGCTGTGCGCGCTGAACATGGGAAAAAGAAGGCACAGCAAGACTCGCCAGATT
>JBEKXG010000633.1:0-2980 GCA_049512295.1 Syntrophobacteraceae bacterium | reverse complement strand
CGTGTAGAACAGGACCAGGACGACGGAGGCAATGATCCCGAAAAGAACGACAAGAGAGATTATGACCCGCTTTTCCGAACCGGTGGCAGGCGGGTTGAAATCAGTAAAGACTTCTTTTTGGAGTGGTTCGGTCTGCTTTTCCACGTAAGTCATTCCAGAAATGAGCCTGCCGGTATCGGCCTGCCGCGCATGAATTCGCTCGCAGGCATGCGCCGCTGGCCCTCCATTTGAAGCTCCCCGATAGATAGAGACCTCCCGCAGCCGCAAACAACGACCAAGCCGGATTCCGCCCTTCCGGCGACCTCGCCCGGAGATCCGATTACGGTCCAGGGAAATGAAGCAGCCCGGAAGCACTTGACCCTTTTCCCTCCCAGTAAAAACCAGGCGCCCGGCACAGGATCAAACGCCCGAACCTTATTTATAATATCTTTTACCGGATAATTCCAATCAATCCGAAGCTCCTCCTTCTTGATTGGAGGAGCGTAAGTAGCCAAACTCTCGTCCTGAATCCGGGCTGCAAGCCCTCCGGCCGTCCAGTCGCGGAGGGTGTCGACCAGAACCCCCGCACCCTCTTCGGCAAGACTCTGGTAAACCTTTCCGAAAGTATCCTCGGGACCGATCATAACTTCTTTTTGCGAAAGCACCGGTCCTGTGTCCATCCCGGCGTCGAGGAGCATTATCGAGATGCCCGTCAGGCTCTCCCCGGCCAGTATAGCGCGCTGGATGGGCGCGGCCCCCCTGAGCCCGGGCAAAAGAGAGCCGTGGACGTTCAAAGTTCCCAGGGCAAAGATGTCAAGGAAAGCCTGCGGAAGAATCTGCCCGAAAGCCACCACCACGGCACACTCTGCACCGAATGACCGGATATTTTCGATAACCTCGCGGCCACGGATGCGTTCGGGCTGGTAAATCGGAATCCCTGCCTCATTCGCCAATGTTTTGACAGGCGGCTCGCAGATTTTCCGGCCCCTGCCGCTAGGGCGGTCGGGCTGGGTGACAACAAGGCGGATATCGGCTTTCGATTCCAGCAGCTTGCGCAGGCTCGGCACGGCAAAATCAGGGGTTCCAAGAAAGACAAGTCCAGGCAGAGGAGCGGCTATTCTCTTTCCTCCTTAACTTTCTTTTTCCACCTTCTTTTGAAAATGTCCCTGGTAATCGGGCTTAAGCGGTCGATAAACAATTTTCCTTCCAGGTGATCCATTTCATGCTGGAGGACAACCGCGAGCAGGCCGGCGGCGGCTATTTCGATCTTTTTGCCTTCGCGGTCAAGCCCGCAAACAACGACTTCTTCGTGCCGCTTTACGTTCGCAAAATATTCCGGCACGCTGAGGCAGCCCTCATCGAACGTTATCTCGCCTCGCGCACTTAGCAGTTCGGGATTTATGAGCACGATCAGCCCGTATTCACATTCCTCGCGCTGAATATCTATTACCAGCACGCTGAGCGGGCGGCCTACCTGGTTTGCCGCAAGACCGATTCCGGGCGCCTGGTGCATCGTATCGATCATGTCATCTATGAGGCGCTGAATGCCGTTGTCGATATCGTCGACGCACCTGGCTTTTTCGCGCAACACCGGGTCCGGATATGTGCAGATGGGAAGCAGGGCCACTTAAAACCTTTCCTCAAAAAATAATAAATTTATTTATTTTAAAATGTTGAATCACTATTTTCAACGCCTAAAGAACTGCGCGCGGTTCCACCGGGCGGAGTCATACTTTGATACTGCGCATGCGCGGCACGAATTGTGCTTATCTATCGTCAGTCCTTAGCGGCAAGGCCCCCTTCCGTCTGTACCGGAGGTTGGGCTAAACCTTGCAGGAAAGATTTCACCCGACAATTGTATGAATTATTTTTCCGGGTAGACGCGAGCCTCACCCACTTGTGTGTAGTTCGTAAGTCTATCTCACGAGGAGTCGCAGGTGCAATACCGGCATGGCTCTGCGGAAAATCCGCAAATCAGCGTTATAATCCCGGCCAGGAACGAGGCTCAAGGAATTGGTTCCATAGTAGGCAGGGTGCGGAAAGTCCTGAACGAATCCGGCCACAAATATGAAATCATCGTGGTAGATGACGGATCTGACGACGGGACCGCTGAGAAAGCCCATGAGGCCGGCGCTACAGTCCTTTGTCATCCGTATAACATTGGAAACGGCGCGGCGATAAAAACCGGCATCCGGTACGCGAGGGGCAGCGCCTTCGTAATGCTCGACGCGGACGGCCAGCACCCCCCCGAAGCGATTCCCTCTCTACTCGAGATGCTTGAAAAATATCACATGGCCGTTGGCGCCCGCACCTCGGAATCCGAAACGAGTCGTCATCGAAACCTGGCGAACAGGATATACAACGAGTTTGCCTCATACGTGTGCGGCCGCCCAATTGACGACCTCACCTCCGGTTTTCGGGCGATCAGGGCCGGGGCTGCAAGGGAGTTCGTAACGCTTCTGCCCAATACCTTTTCCTACCCATCGACGATAACCCTGGCCACAGTTCGCTCGGGCTACAGCCTCGCTTACTTTCCGATAAAAAGCCCAAAGCGCGCAGATGGCAGCAAGAGCAAAATCAAGCTCCTGAGGGACGGATCGCGCTTTTTCCTGATCATTTTCAAAATAACGACCCTGTTTTCCCCGATGAAGATTTTTCTTCCGGCTAGCCTCTTCACCTTTCTGGTTGGAGTGGGCTATGGTCTCTACAAGATTTTTATGCTCGATGGCCGCTACGGTCCCACTTCTCAAATGCTAATCGTATTCGCCGCGCTGATTTTTCTCATCGGACTGGTATCCGAACAGATTACCCAATTGCGATTCGACCGCAGCATCCCTTTTGCCGGGGAGAGACAGAGGAGGTTTTCAGCTCCCGAAAGGCAGCTCGAACCGGTTGAGATGACAGCCGAAAGCATACTCACGGAAATCGCGGGTGCAGCCCGGGCGTCACGCAAACATTGAAATCGCCTGTCGAGCGGGTATAAATGCGGTCAATACGATAG
>JBEKXG010000632.1:0-2980 GCA_049512295.1 Syntrophobacteraceae bacterium | reverse complement strand
GCAATCCCGGTGGCACTTCGATGACCAGCGGACCATCCTCTTTCAAGTCAAGATAGCCGAGCGCATAGATAACATCGGAGTTCGGCGTCGTGATCAGCGTTTTGGCATTGAGCCGCTTCTTGAAGATCGGCAGCACGTTATAGCCTTTGCCGAAGACCTTCTCGGAGCCTTCCTTCATGCCATACATATTGAGCGCGGGCAGTGCCCAAAGGTAGGTCTGCACGGCGCGTTGGAAGAACAATTCGTCGAGCAGCTTCTGCACATTGTCCTTGCTGACGTAGCCCTCTTTGAAAGGCAGATCGGCCAGTTCGTCGTAGCGGCTGGGTTGAGTAAAGGCGTTCGGGGCCGCGCAAAGTGCCAGGCCGGCGGCTAATAGTGCCGCCAACGCGAATTGGTGTTTTGTTGTCATGTTTTGTTTTCCTTCGGTTGTTATTCTGATGGTTTGTTTTCCATTCAGTTCAACTGCTCACTTTACCTTTTCGACCTGCGGCGGCTGCCATTTGCCGTCCAACACAGCCTGCTCCGCCCAGTAGCACCGGATATACAGGGAGAACGTGGCCCTTGGCGCCGGCAGCCAGTTGCTTTCCTTGTCCCTGCCGGGCGATTTGGCGCCGGCATAGAGCGTCAGCGAACCGTCTGCGTTGTATTTGAGATTCTTGTTCTTGGTCCCCAGTGAATATTGCTTCAGCGGGTTGCTGTTAAAGAAATGCTCCGCGTTATACAGGGTGAGCGACCAGAACCCTTTGACCGGCGGCAATTGCCCCTTGGGGAAGGTGATTGTGTAGTTGTTCCGACCATTGAGTTGCTTACCCTGGTTGTCGTTATCCGTATAGATGTATTTCGTCTCCTTCGGGCGGTTTTCGTAGATGTTGGACTTGGCGGTGCAGGTGCGATTGAGGTAGTCGGTTCCCCACTCCGCATTGTTCACCGGCGAGTTCCAGCCGTTGCCGGCGGGACGCCCGTTGTAGCGCCACTGGAGAAACGGTGAAATCAGCTCTCTCTCCGCAGCGACGGCGATTTCCTTTAGAGTCTGCCTGATCGCAGGGTCCTTGTCGGCAGCCTCCAGCAAGCTGCCGATCCACCGGTAGAGGGCTTCCTCGCCCGGCAGTGGCGGTACTTGCTTCATAACCGTCGGCAACTCGTCGAAGAAGGTGCCGGGATTTACCCACCTGGTCTCCCCTGTGCCAGACGACTTCGGCGCCGGGAAGTGCGGGAGCTTGCTCCAATCCTTGATCTTCATCTTCCCGTCGAACTGTGACAGCGGGTAGAAGTTGATCTGGTTGAGCACGGGCTGGATGGCCTTGCGATCCTCCGCGGTGTCATCCATGAAAATTCGCGGAACGGCAAACACCAGCATTGTGGAAGACCGCACCACCGTCGTGATGCCGGCCGGCCCTTCGCCCTTCCAGTTCGGGCCGGCGAGCAGGTAGAAGCCGGGCTTGGTGCCGTATTGCTTGCCGATCTCCGAGAACTCGTCGGTGCGCGCGTCATAGAGGGCATAGACCCAGAAACGGTCGCCAAAATCCGGCACTTGAAAGACGATCGGTTCCTTGTCCAGCGACATGAAGCCGGGACCATACACCACGTCCTGGTTCGGGCAGGCGACGGCGCGCTGTTCCGGGCTGATATAGTCGGTCAGCATGGCAATCCCGTCATACGCGACCGGCATCACACCGCCGAGCAGCCCGGGCTCGGGCGCCTTGGAGAAGGCCGCGGCGCGGTTGGCGTTGGCGAGCAGCGGCCACCCCCACAAGTAGGCCATCCGCCCCACCGTCTGGACATACTCTTTCGTCATCGTGTTGCCGGCTGCGGGGCCGGGAACTTCGGCAGCGGTTTTTGGCAACGGCGCTTGCTGCGCCGGGGCGTTTCCCACCAGCATCGCGAGGGCGATGGCGATCACGCAGGCAGTGAACCTCAAATGCTTCATACCAGGTTTCATTTGGTCTCCTTTTGTGGTGGCCCGGACATTGATTGACCCGCATAAAACCCTCTGTGATGACCTCGAAGTCCATCACTGGGGGCGCGAACGCCATCAGGTTCACAATACCGGCAGGATACGTTTATATTGAAATGGCGTCAATCTGTGGATGGCTGGTACGATAAAACACACCAGAGTCAGATCCCTTCGGCCAAGCCGGAGGCCTGGAAAACCATGGACCGCTCAAAGCGGTTAGCGGTACCTGTTCGCTTGCAGAAATTCCGCAGGGGGCGGATGGCTAACCCGCCATCGTCATTCCGGCGGCACGTCATCCCGGCAGCGCATTTGAGCCGGGATCCAGCGGATCTCAAGATGTACAATACAACCCATGAAACAGTTGGTTCAAGTTTCCAAATAAAGCATGCGGACGGCTCCGAGAGAGCCAAAGTCCGGATTCCGGCTTGAAACACTGCCGGTTGACGGCCCGATTCCCGGAAATGTCAAACTCTGCGAGTCCGTCGGCAGAGCCGGAGGTTTACCCCGTTAATTAGACCGCAACGGTTTTTAAGGGACCCTGCCACCGTGCGCAACAAATCCTTAAGGCATCCGCAATCTCAGGCTCAGCGAAAGCCCACCCAGCTTGCCACTGTGAGAAATCACGATGTGGCCGGAGTGCATAACGACTATGATTTTAATATGCAGATAACAATCGGCGTGGGAGCCATCGGGAGGACAGTCGATAAGATGCTCGATTAATTTTTCTTATCACAGAAAGAGAGTGGACTAGGCACTTATATGAGCGATATGCCGACCCCACGGCCTTCGTGCGCTTCGCGGCCCTTCGTGCGCGAGCATCGGATCGACTTCTTAAAGCAATCACAGTTAACCTGGGGATTTTCCGAAAAGGTTTTGAGGAATTTATCCGCCTGCGGGCGTCGAAGACTTACAGACGCTTTAATGCGGCATGGTTCCCTGGGCTTTCGGTTTCTTTTGCTTCAGCTATGGACAGCAGTCGACCCCTTTCTGAAAAATCACAGATGACAATCAAATGCTAAGGAGCCA
>JBEKXG010000631.1:0-2990 GCA_049512295.1 Syntrophobacteraceae bacterium | reverse complement strand
AAGGAGGTCATCTCGGTTCATCAGGATCACAGTTCCGGTGAGGTTACCGGTGGTGGTCGCCTTTATGCCGTCATCGCCAAGGACTTAAGTCAACAGGCTGAAGAGGGTAAGGATCGGGGCTTGCGGAGCAACATCGAGACTGGACGGGAAACTCACGAGATGGGGGTGAATCGAACGGGAAAAGCAGAAAACTGTGCATCTGTTCCGATGAGAGGCCGTCAAAGTGATCTTTGGGTGCCTGCCAAACTTTGGCCGTTGGGCAACATTTGCGGACAGATCTAAACTTATGAACCTCAACCGAGCAACTACGCTGGAAGGTTGCAAAAATGACTAAACTGGAAGAACTCGAAAGGGCATTCGACAATTTGCCTGAAGAAGAGTATTGCGGGTTCCGCAGTTGGTTCATGAAAAAAGACTGGGAAAGGTGGGACAGACAAAATTGTGGAAGATTTGAAAGCGGGCAAGCTTGATTTCGTGGTCAGCAAAGCCCTTGAAGCTATGCGGCGGAGTCTTCTCAAATGCCCTCGGGTGAGCTCGGTGCTGTCAGAGATGATAGAACCCTCCATGGCTTAACAGCGGTCCGGCCTCTTCTAGAGAAGGACCCTCAAAGACGGGGTCCTGGCCCTTTGCCATTATATCCACAAACTGGTTCCAAGTGTCTATCTTGTCCAGGCTGATTTCCTGCAGCTCGCGAAGAACTGTCTCTTCGCGTATGTCAATTAAAACGGGCTTTTTTCTTCGGGTCAGGGCTTTTGCCCAGTGATCGATTGTCAAGATTGGGTAATTCAAGGCGTCCCTAATGCTTAGACGGGCGCCGGTAACAGGATCGGCACGGGGGGCCCCGATATCCGGCAGCACACGTAAGATGCCTAATCCTTTTACTGTGATAAGGCCAAACGAGTATGGATTCAAAACAATATGGCCTTTTAGTCCAGGAGCCTTGCCGAGGACGGCGGCAAGTTTTCTGTCGACCGCTGACGGAGTAGAATAAACGTAATATCGATTATGGACCATGAAGAAAGAGTCGGCGCCAAGCCCAGCAATTCTTTCCTTTATGTGCTTTAGCGCTTTCCCGGGGTCTGCGGCCGGGGAAAGAGCATTCGCCGGTGCGCGGCGCCTCGCCCTTTCATATCCAACTATGAGGCCATCCTTGACATAGAGATACCGTATGTTTTTGTATATAGGTTTTCTCCATGCCCGAGTGAGCACGGCAAGATCGGCAAAGCTCCTGAGCGGATGTCCCATTGTCTTTATGGGTTCTCTTACAGGGTCTAATCGCCTCAAGCGAATCGTCTCTGTAAGACTCCCGGTCTTCAGGTCAAATTTTCCCTGACGCCACAGGACTCCAGACTCGGGGTCGTATTCCACCCCATCTTGCGCAAAAAGGCCTCGCCGTTCCGCCATATTTTGTACGTTCGCTTCCGGCGGGGCACATCCTTTAGATCGCCTTGACGACCTTTTTCGACTCTTCGACATAGCAGCACCTCGCCGAGAATGTATAGTATTTGGGATCATTGGGTTAAATTCTACCACAACCAAACGTGAATCCAACCTGGTCCGGGAATAATTTGATTATGCATAATTTGCGTTGCCCGGGTGGCCCTGCTTGGGGCGTCTGAGCAAGCTTTGCTTCATCCTTACCGGATGTGTTGTTCGGGCAGTGTTTTGCGCAGCCGGCGGCCACGCTTTGGTTTACGATCTTGTCCGGAAGCTGCCCCCTTCCATTGCAGATGCAGCCAAGCGCGAATTTGGGTCTTTGCGAACGCTCATGCTCCGGCTGCATTCGTTTGAGGAACCATTCTACAGTCCTCAAGATATGGAGGCACTGGTCTCAGCCTCATCCTTTCAGAGAGGGCAAACGCAATTCGTCGGGATATTGTGTTGCGTCGTCCTCCGGAAGAGCGCCGCCGCTCCGGTGCCCTGAATCCGGACAAAGGCCGCGAACGCCCGGAATTTGCCCCCGATCTGGGGCTTGCGTGGTATGAGGGTAACGTCCTGTACGTGATTTTGACGGCAACCGTGACACCGTGGTCCCCCCCCGCCGGGCTCCACGCTGAAGTTTGCTCTGATCCGACTCGTCGAAGTCTCCTCTCGTATGGCTTTGGATCTCCGCTGCTGCACTTGACAGCAGATCGCACACAGATAACAAGATGATATAAAAGGAGGAAATCCATGGCAAATGCGTTCGTGCATTCTTACTTGGTTGCATACGCAGGACCCGGACAGGGCAAAGGAGTTCTACAAGGAATTGTTTGACTGGAAGTTCGAGAATGTGCCGGACATAAACTTTAGAACCTCTCCGTTTTGCATACCGGATGAATACTCACTTATGAGATTAGTTCTTCGATGATGTCAATCGCATCACTTTCGTCTTCTCCTGCTTCTTCAATCTCTTCAGTTACTTTTTCATGAAGTTCAACTAAGCTGTTGGCATGTCCAGTCAAGTAAAGATACGTCTTACCATCTTCTGTGTCTCCATCTAAATAACCTAAATCTCTGAAATAGATAAACTCGTCTCTATAGTAATCCTCTGAGCGGCCTAGCTCCATCAATAAGTCTGCCATCGCAACTCCAGAATATCCAAGTCCTGAAGAAGATTCTAGGCAAAGCAAGAAAAGTTCCCAAATGATGTTCCATTCAGAACCGTTAAGAGTAGATTTAAGCTTTCGAGATTGATCGACCAGATCATAATAATTGTCTTCTATATATTCCGAATCTACAATAGCTGACTCTTCGACTTTTCTTTCCGAGGCGTCTATTTTGAAATACTTAATGAAGTTATCTAACCAATACTCATTTACATATTGAGCAAGCACATCACCATTCCAGTACCATATCCCTCTATCATGGCCTTTTATCCTGGCTTTTCCAGTCAGACACCTCCGGCAAAGCCGGAGGCCTGGAAAACCATGGACCGCTCAAAGCGGTTGTAGACCATTAGCCACCTATAGGTGGCAACCGTCAGAACATTTTCAGTTGATCCAGGCGTT
>JBEKXG010000630.1:0-2990 GCA_049512295.1 Syntrophobacteraceae bacterium | reverse complement strand
TGATTCGCTCCTCGTACAGGCTCGCGCGGTATTTCCTCTTCCTTGTGGCCTCTTCCACATGGCTAGCGGCGATCAGGGCGAAATTGCCCTGTCGAGCGAAAAAATCGGCTTCATCGAGAAGGTCTCCGATATCATCTATCTCCAGGGTGAGTTTTTCCTGGTCCTCGGTGCGCTCTATTGCGTATTCGATTACCCTTGCCACCCCTGAGCGGTCGAGATGGAGAAGGTCGTGCGCGACGCAGAGGTGGGCAAGAGCCCGCGCGTACTCGAGAATGGCCCCGTTTTCGGCGTCGACCTGGCTGTCCATGTGGGCCTTCACCTTGAAGTGCCTCTGGAACCGGTCGTCGTTGGCGTAGAGCATCTGGTAAATCTGCGAGTCCCCGGTCAGGATGATCTTCAGATTGAGGGGAATCGGCTCGGGCTTGAGCGATCTGGTGCCAAAGAAGCCGTAGAGGTCCCCGGCTTCTTCGATCTTGATTTCGCCGTCTCTTAGCGCCCTCTGGATGGCTTCGTAGGAGATGTTTGCCCGAAGCAGGTCCAGGGCTTTCATGATGAGATATCCGCCATTGGCCCTGTGCAGGGCGCCTGCTTTGAGCATCGTGTGATCGGTAATCAGGGCGCCGAACCAGGCCTGTTTCTCCATTGAACCGAAGACGTTGGAATAGGAGGGGTTGGACTCGATAACCACGGGGGCGCCCTCGTATTGGGAGTTGTCTACGAAGACGTTGACCTCATACCTTCGAAAGGCAATTTCCTGGCCGGGAAGAGGAACTCCGGGGTGTTGCTGAGGCTGCACCGGGGTCTGGGCCGGGGCCTCGGGCTTTTTCTTGAAGTCGTCGATATTCGCCAGGATGTCCGACTGGACCTCGCGCAGGTATTCAACAACCCGGGGTTCGTCCTCGAATCTTTCTTCTGTCGTCTCCATGAGCTGTCCAACTACGAAGAGCGCGACTTCGCGTTCGAGTTTCGCATGCGTTTCCCTGAATTCGGCTTCAGCCTGCTGGACATTCTTGATGGTCTCCTTCATCCTTGATTGAAGGCCCTCACTCCCGGCACGGATCAGCTCCAACTGCTCCGGGGCCAGACTTTCAATCTCCTCCTGGCTCATCGGCTGGCCGGTAGGGCTCGCAGGTATCATAGCCATCCCCATCTGCGAAAACTGCAGAATGAACCCCTGGCGCCGGCCTTCCTCCGCAAGCTCCCCCACGAGCTGCTGCCTCAGTTTCTCAAAGGCTTCATGGATTTCTCTGTCCTTCACTCCGAACTCATGGCTCATGAAGACTTCCGGAATTTTCTCCTGCAGGGTCTTAACGAGCTTGTCAATTTCACCTTTGAGTTCCCTGCCCCGGCCCGCACGCAGGCTTATGGCTTTCGGATTGTCCTTTTGTATGAAATTGTGGACGTAACACCAATCCGGAGGCTTTGGCTCCATCCTTGCCTGGTGCTCGCTGAAGGTCCTGGCGATGAACGTCAGACCTGATTTCGGAGGGCCGGCGATAAAAAGATTATAGCCCTTCTTCTTTATTCCGACTCCGAACTTGATTGCGTCTATGGCCCGCTCCTGCCCCACGATCTTGAATTCGAGGTCCTTCAGCGAAGCGGTGCTCTCGAAGGGTAGAGAATCAGGGTCAATGTGCGCACGCAGTTGTTCGACTGAAAGCTCCGGGTGTTGTGGTGTCATGTCCCTCCTAACCCCCTTTGTAAAGAAAAGCTTTTTGCAGATGTGGCGCAGCGCCGGGAAACGATATCCAACAACCGGAGGGCGCCCGCGTTAGCAAACCAGCCCAAACCGCCAAGGCCTGAGTCCCCCGTGGCGCGCAGATTAATAGAAGATGATAATGGCCGAGCCTACTCATGTCTATGGGACGAACCTGTTGAAACGACGGATATATACAGGGTAGTTGATTTTCTATGTCCTATGGAGATGAAAAACCCTGTGCATGCCGGCCTTTTTGTCGAGAATGCCTTGAAGTGTATTTTAGGAGTTGTCATGCCTCCGTGATATAATCCATATTATCAAAATTCAACCAGACTGTCCGAGTAGTACCAACTACGGGCGCCGATCAATGGAAATAGACGTACTCTGTGTCGGACACGCCGCATACGATATCGTTTTTTCGGTGGACCACCATCCGAAGGCCGACGAGAAGTGTTTTGCTTCAGGCCTGCACATGGGTGGGGGAGGACCTGCGGCAAACGCTGCCGTCACGGTCGCCAGACTCGGCGGGATTGCCGCCTTCGCCGGATACCTGGGCAGGGACGTCTTCGGGGAAATGCACTTCGAAGAGCTGCTATCCGAAGGCGTGATAACGAGCCTGGTGGTCCGCGATGGAAAGCGCACTGCAAGTCGTTGTCCAGGCGTCCGCCTCGCCGAGCGTCGAGATTCCGGCCACGGCCCCGCCGCTACCCCGGTGTCCTCGATCATCGTCAAGCCTGGCGGCAAAAGGGCCGTCGTAACCCACAAAGGCTCAACCCCGATCCTTGAACCGGACCAGGTCGATTTTACTCGAATTCGCCCCGGAGCGATACTGTTCGACGGCCACGAACCGGCGATCTCCGTTCCCCTCGCCTTAAAAGCCCGAGCGCAAAGAATCCCCACCATTCTGGACGCCGGATCGGTCCACAAGGGGACCCGGGAACTCGCGCCTCTGTGCGGCTATCTGGCGGCATCCGAGAAATTCGCGCGCGATCTGAGCGGGGAAAAAGACCCCGCCAGGGCCCTGGGGTTTCTGGCACGAATAGCCCCGGTGGCGGTCATTACCATGGGCGAGGCCGGGATCGTCTGGTCATCGGGAACTGAAAGCGGAAGCCTTGGCGCCTTTCCGGTAGATGCCGTCGACACGACCGGCGCCGGAGACATTTTCCACGGCGCATTTGCCCTGCGAACAGCGCGTGGGGAGGGCCTACTGGACGCCCTGCGCTACGCAAGCGCAGCCGCCGCCCTCGGATGCACGAAAATCGGGGCGCGGGCGGCTATCCCCTCCAAAGCG
>JBEKXG010000629.1:0-2992 GCA_049512295.1 Syntrophobacteraceae bacterium | reverse complement strand
CTTTTCTGGAATCAGGCTGCCAGAAGGCTTTCGCTGGTCGCCGCATACGGTCTGGACGATCAGCTCGAGGTGGCTTCCCGCCGCTACAGGCAAAATCTGCGCTTTGGATCGGGTCAAAACATTTCGGGGCAGGTTTTTTCTTCCGGGAAGCCTGTTTTCATTGGAAATACGGCCGAGCACCCGATTCCTGAGGTAGAAGATGCGGTTGTAACGCCTGTTTCGCTCGCCTGTCTTCCGATCCTCCACTTGGGCGTGCTTAACCTCAGCGCATATCATCCTGAGGAATTCACTCACCAGTTCAGGCGGAACTGGGAGATGATCGGCAACACTATCGGACATCTCACAATCGGACTGCAACGCGCCAGGGAGGCCGGGCAGCGCTTGACGCCCGACCCGGCCAAACCCGAAACTGGAGCGCCGTTAAATCCAAAATCCCAGGCCGGCCACATCTCGGACCTGATCCTTGATTTCATGCCCCAGGGGATTTGCATCCTGAATACGGAAGGCAAGGTTGTCCGAATCAACCGGAGCATCGAGAAAATACAGGGCGAAAAGCTCTCGGAAATTACGGGCCGATCGCCGGCCGTCCTTTTCCAGGACCCGGACTGTTTTGAAAAGCTCCTTGCCAGGGCATCGGAATCCGACGCAGGGCAGGTGGCAAAAACAGATGTAAATCTGATGAACTCAACTGGTGAGACTTATCTGGCCGATATCAATCTCGTCCGGCTGATCGAGGAGGGCAGCCCGGTAGGCTACCTTCTTGTGATAGAAGACATAACCAGGAAGAAAGCCTTTTCCGACAAAATCATCCAGTCCGAGAAGCTTGCGGCGCTCGGTACGATGGCTGGAGGCGTTTCGCATGATTTCAACAATCTTCTTATGGCGATTCTCGGACACATTCAGCTCATTTTGCCGCAAATCGAAGACGAGGAAATCCGGCGAAGGCTTCAAAATATAGAAAAAGCGGTCTATGACGGCTCAAATACCGTCCGGCGGCTCCAGAGGTTCACTGAGCGGGAACGGGACCCCAAAGCGGCCGCACCGAACATTGACATCGAAGAAGCGATCAAAGACGTTGTCGAACTTACCAGGCCGCGCTGGAAAAACCTCATGGAAAGGTCCGGCCGCTCGATATTCATAAAGATGGACCTCGCTCCGAACTGCTTTGCCGCGATCAACGCATCCGACCTGAGAGAAGTTCTGACCAATCTGCTTTTCAACGCCCTCGACGCTATGCCCGAGGGAGGAATAATCACCTTCCGGTCGTACTTCAAGGGCGAGCAGGTTTTCCTCGAGGTCAGCGACACAGGGATCGGCATGAGCAAGGAGGTCACGGAGAAGATTTTCGATCCCTTTTTTACCACAAAGGGAATCGGAAACTCCGGGCTTGGGTTGAGCGTCTCGTGGAGCCTCATCGGCCGCTATGGAGGCGACATACAGGTGAAAAGCAAGCCGGGCAAAGGCACCACTTTCATCATAAAGCTAACCAGGGCGGAAGCAGCAAAGGCGCAGATCGTTTCTAAAAACGACGAAGCGTCAAGCTCCTATCGTCTCCTGTTGGTCGAAGACGAACTGGAAATCCTGCACCTGCTCCGGGATATGTTGCGGCTCAAGGGGCACCGCGTTGTGGCGATAAGCGACGGCGAAAAGGCCTTGGAGCTGATAGATTCAAGCCATTTCGATCTGGTTTTGACCGACCTCGGAATGCCTGTGATAAGCGGCTGGGAAATAGCCAAGCGTGCCAAGGAAAAGAACCCCAAAACACCTGTAGTAATGATAACTGGATGGGGCGCGCAATATGAAGACGTTGAACTCACCAGCCGGGGCGTGGACCTGATGCTCGCAAAACCCCTCAGTTGGGACAAGCTGCTGAACTCGATAGAGAAGCTGCTTTAGCCGGTTTCCGTCCGAAAACATCCATTCGCTTCTACTGCTCAAAAAGACCGGTGATCGAAGCCTCCTCGAGCACCTTTCCCCCTATAGCGCTCTGCAGGTCGGCCGGGGTTGCGCCGGGTTTAAGGTCCAGCCGGGCGTCTTTGAGTGCATAGACAGTTACAACGTACCGGTGGGGGCCCGTGCCTCTCGGGGGCTGCGGTCCTCCGTAGCCGACGTCGCCGAACGAATTCTTCATTTCGAGCGCGGCGGGCGGCATATTCTTACCCGAGGCGCCTTCAGGAAGAGAGGTCACGTCCGGTGGAATATTTATCACCATCCAGTGTGCCCATTTTCTCGCAACCGGGTGGTGGTCCACTATGCAGAGCACGAACGATTTGGTCCCTTCGGGCGCGCCGCTCCATTTCAACGGAATGGAAACGTTGTGTCCTCCGGCGGCAGGCCGTGCATACTGGCTGGGAATGACGCCTCCATCCTTGAAGGCAGTGGATGAAACCTGCATCGCGGCCTCAGCCGGCGAGGGACCTTTTATCAGCAAAACGGTAGCGGCGAACAGGGCAATCACGAGCATCTTATTCATTTGGACCTCCTTAACTCAGTTGATGTAATTCTTATAAGGATCGAAAAAGTACGCTCAAAGCCACGTTTTGCGGTTCAGGGAGACCCGCAAATGCCTTTGTATGCGCAGTTCTCTTCGCAGGCCAGGTCTTCTTTGAGCCAGAGTGGCGATATGTCCCCGGCAAAGATGGAATTCAGCGCGGCGCTGACTCCTTTTTCCCAGTCTTTGAGAAAGGGGCCGTGTTCCTCGGCGGGGTCGAACATGACCTGGCGTTTCATGTTCCCCGCCGATCTAAGCTCGATGTAGCCGGCCCCGCAGCCGCCATTGACTTTCGGCGCCCCTGTGATATTTCCCCTTGACAGCGCGAGAAGATATGCCGGGAGCTGAGGCTGATTATTCTCTCCGATTACCTCGGTTTTGCCGGGAAGCCTGCCGGTCTTGTAATCCCAGCAGATCAGGCCCAGTTCGGGATGCAAATCGATCCTGTCTAGCCGCCCTTTCAGGCGTGCCACGCAACCCTCTATTTCCAGACCGCCGAAT
>JBEKXG010000628.1:0-2994 GCA_049512295.1 Syntrophobacteraceae bacterium | reverse complement strand
GACCGGTGACCGATTGATCCCGATTCCGTGGAAAGCCGTGACGACAGGTGCTCAAGCGGACACGATTATCGTCAACATGGACAAAAGCCAGTTAGAGAAAGCCCCCAACTTTGAAAGCAAAAAATGGCCGAACTTCTCTGACTCCGGGTGGTATGGAAAAATCCGAGAGTTCTTCGGAGGACAAAAGTAGGCGCAGACGAAGTATTTAATATAAGAACTTACTTTAGTTCTGCTCGTCGAGCAGAACACGGTAATGTGGCAGGAGGAAAACATGAGAATAAATTTGCAAATTGAGCCTCTGATCGGATCCTTGGTAATAGGGCTTGTAGCCGGTTTCCTTGCTGAACGAATTATGAAAGGAAAAGGAGCCGGTCTGGTCATCAATATGGTCGTAGGAGTCGTAGGCGCCTTCATTGGGGGCTCTCTGTCGGGCTTTTTGAAGTTGTCGTTTCACGGACTGATCGGAACGTTGATTAGTGCTACGGTCGGAGCGGTGATACTCCTGTTACTTGTCGGACTGGCTAAGATTATTCTTTTTCCACACAAATCATGGTGGCGAAAAGCTCTTGAACGCAATTGAAGAGGGAATTTGCAAGCTCGAATCAGTTCTTGGCAAAAGGGTTCGCTTTCACCGGACAGGAACTTTCAGCAGGTTGAATTGAGAGAACCACCCTCTTGGACTTCGGGTCATATATGATTCGGAGATGAGAATACCTCAGACGGTACTTCTCCGATCGAGAAGGAGGAGGGATCTGTTGATTTCAAAATCGCAGCAGAATGAGTTTTCCGAGCAGGCTTAGAATCTCAATCTCAAAAACACCTCTTTAAGCCACGAAATCCGCTCCTCAGTGTCCTCTTCTCAAGAAAGAACAAGCAGTTCTCGTAGCCCGACCCCGAACCGTCGCAAACCGCATGCTTTCGACGGGCGCGGCACGTGATTTAAGTTCGCTGTCGGTGCGTAAATCACAGAAGGCTCACTTGAGGAAATAATCGTTCCTCGGATAACAAATCATCCGCACCACCCTTGGCGGCCTGTTGTAAGCCTCCATCAAATCTCCCGGATTCCAACAAGCAGTTTTTTCTTCACTATCGGTGAGGGCCTTCGCCCTTAGTGAAAGATCTGGCCCCATCCCACGGGATTTATCAATGATTCGTCCCCGTGCAGATTCGCTCGGCAGACCGGGTCCGATTCAGCCCGTTATGCCTGGCGGTCTTCCGGATAGGCACGCGCGGGTTGCTCCAATTGCTCCTTTTCCTTTCCTAAAGCTTTTTGGGGCTCCATTGCAGCGGGCCTGCCGGCACTCGAATATTCCACTCGGGGAGCAGGGTCGGGATTGAAAAGCAGGCGCGTCACATCGGGCCTGGAATAATGTCCGGCCGGATCTGCAGCTGCCTTGGCAAGAGCGATCATGCCCAAGTCGATATCTGCATATAAAATGCCTTCTTCTTTTTCCGGTATCGGCTCTGCCAGCGGACGGCCATCAGGGCCGTAAATTCTGGCAAAGCCGCCTCCTTCCTGCAAAAGCTGCTCTTTTTTGGGATCGTCCGCCAGCATCTGGATCATCTCCCTGGACACCGTAGCACATGGGGCCAATACAAAACACTGTCCCTCGGCAGCATACATCTGACTTGCCGCATTGTTGAGTTCAGGCCCCAAGGCGTAAGCTGCGCCACGATATAAAGAAAAGCTCGGCCAGGATGCGACGTGGACCTGTTCATTCTGTGCATACATGGCGTATTTGGTCAGAGGCTGCAAATGCTCCCAGCAACAAAGAGCACCAATACGTCCAATTTCGGTGTCGTACACCCTCAAATGGCTTCCGTCCCCCTCACCGAATACAGTCCGTTCTACGTGGGTGGGTTTCAGTTTGCGGCGGGTGGCGATAGTCTCACCGCGATCATTTATGAGAGATTGCCCCAGGTAAAGACTCCCATCAAATCGTTCACTGTAACCCATCACCACAAAGATGTTGTTGTCCGCCGCCGCCCTGTTGATTTGTTCCTCCTCTTTACTTCCGAGCGCCAGCGAATTTTCGAAATAGCGCCGAACGAATTGAATGCCCCATGCCGGGGAGTCCAACCAGATCCACCAGGGGTACCCCGGCAGCCATACTTCAGGGAAACCGATCAAAGCCGCTCCTTTTGAGGCTGCCTCTTCAATCAAGCCGACCGCCTTATCGACGGATTTGGCCAGGTCCAGAAAAACAGGAGCTGCCTGTACTGTAGCGACTTTATAGACCGTCCTTTTCATGTCAAGCCTCCTTTGTTGTTCTGTTCTGCGGTCCTGTTCGCATTTACCGCAGTGAAAGCTGAAGTGAAGAGAGTAGTGGACGGATGGCTCTTCCATACTCTCTGTGTGAGAACACCCGCTCTTCTTTACAACAAGGACAATTTACATTAGTTCCGCTTTGTCCCCATTCCCCTACTGATGAATGGATCTGCCATCCACGCCGCAAATCCCGCGTGCTCGTCCAGAGTCCCGCACTTTATAATCTCAACAAAACCCCGATACTGTTTTGATTTTTAAATCATAATGGCAACACGACAGGTATGCAAGCCCTATTGAAGAGTAGACAAAAGAGCTTGCTAATCCATGAAATCCAAAAAACAGACGATGCATAACGCCTTATGATCTCAATGTGTGAATTTCCCTGAAGCGGTGACAGTCGGCAACATGAGCGATGGATCGGAAACTGGGGGTGTGAATCGCGTAAGACCGAATTGAAGCGATCACATTTTACAACCGACGCCGTGGTGGAGTATTATGAACTCAATTGCTCGAAAGAGCCAAAATATATCAGATTTTAAAGTGCCGACAGTAGAGGAAATTAGAGAAGCACGAAAAAAGAGATTGGCTGCGGTTATGCTCACAGTGTAACTAATCACAGGGTGCCAAACTCAAGCACCCAAATTTTTGGAATTTTCCCGCTTGGCCGTAAAAATCGAACTTCGTGCTGGACACGGACGGGTATAGCTGCTATGGGAAGGTGGAAA
>JBEKXG010000627.1:0-3002 GCA_049512295.1 Syntrophobacteraceae bacterium | reverse complement strand
CGTGACCTGGCGCCTGAGCTTTTCCATTTCTTCCATCAGCCTGGCAAACCGGAGGCCTTCGGCTGCGCTGACCCATTCGAGCTGGAGTCTTTCAGGCCTTATCGAGAGCTTTTCCATTTTCCTGCGGATCTTGTCGATGCGACTGGCGGTCCACCGGTTGGCATTTATGTAGTGACAGTCGCCGA
Source organism: Syntrophobacteraceae bacterium (assembly GCA_049512295.1). Lineage (GTDB taxonomy): Bacteria > Desulfobacterota > Syntrophobacteria > Syntrophobacterales > Syntrophobacteraceae > SbD1. The sequence continues at coordinate 2,817 of JBEKXG010000627.1, read as the reverse complement.
AGTGGCAGCCGCTGACCAGAATCAGGGGCGCTCCTTTTGCGAATCCGGCCCATATGAAAGACTCGTCCACGCGGCCCGAGCACATCGTGCGGATCAGCCGAACGGTTGACGGATATTGCAGGCGTGACACTCCGGCGTAATCGGCCCCGGCGTATGAACACCAGTTGCATGCAAAGGCGAGAATCTTGGCCGCGGGGCCTTGCGAGAGGAGGCTGTCGACCTGCCCCATGATCTGTTCGTCCGTGAAGTGGTTCATCACGATCGAATCGAACGGGCATTCGGCGGCGCAGGTACCACAACCTGAACAGGCGCCGGAGTTTACAGAGGCGACGATTTTGCGCTTCACATCAAGCGATATGGCACCGTAAGGACATACCTCGGCGCATCTTCCGCAGATTTTGCATTTTTCCTGAATCACTTCAGCCGTAATCGGGTCGGAGAGCATCTCTCCACGGTGAAGCAGGCGCACAACTCGCGCTGCTGCTGCGGACCCCTGGGTGACGGACTCCTTTATGTCTTTCGGTCCTTCGGCGCATCCGGCGAAGAATATGCCCTTTGTAGCCGCGTCGACCGGCTGGAGCTTGGGGTGGGCTTCCAAGAAAAAGCCGTCGGGGGAAAGCTGAAGCCCGAACATCTCCTGGAGTTTTTTTGTCGTTCCGGAAGGCTTCATGCCGACTGCCAGCACCAACATGTCCAGGTCATGGAAGGATATCTTTCCCCTTGCGCCGTTGTCGACGGCAACCCGCAGCCCGCCTTCGGCGGTTTCCACCACGTTGCCGGGCAAACCGCGTATGTACTGCACTCCAAGGCTTCGGCTCTTCGTGTAGAGGTCTTCGAAACCTTTTCCGAATGCACGGATGTCGATGTAAAAGACCTTTATGCCTATTTGAGGATAGTGTTCCTTCAGTACCAGCGTGCTCTTGACCGTGTTCATGCAGCAGATGTTGGAGCAGTACGAGGCGCCCTTCCTTGCCGAGCGCGAACCGACACACTGAATGAAACCGATCGATTTTGGGGGCCGCCTGTCCGTTGGCCTTATAAGCTCACCCCCGGTCGGACCCCCGGCGCTTATTAACCGTTCGAACTCCGTGCTGCTCAGCACGTTTTCGTAGCGCGTATAGCCGTACTCGTCGATTTCCTTTGGATCGTAGGCTTCCAGACCCGTGGCGACTACGACGCCCCCAACATGTTCGACCACTTCCTCATCTGACATATGGAAGTTGATGCACTTCTTCTCGCAGACCTCGGAGCATTTGGCGCATACGACGGGGTTGTGCCCCAGGCACTCGTTGATATTGATGACGTAAGCGGATGGGACCGCCTGCGGAAAAGGCGAGTAGATGGCCCTCCTCGAAGACAGACCGGAGTTGAACTCATCAGGCCGCACGACCGGACACACTTTAGCGCAATCGCCGCAGGCGGTGCAGTCCTGCTCGGATACATACCGGGCCTTTTTCAGAATCTTGACATCGAAGTTTCCGACATATCCCTTCACGTCGATCACTTCGGAGAGGGTAAGCAGCTTTATTCCGGGATGCCGACCGGCATCCGTCATCTTCGGCCCCAGTATTCAGATGGAACAGTCCATCGTAGGGAAGGTCTTGTCCAGTTTTGCCATCTGGCCGCCGATGGAGGGCTTTCTTTCGACGAGCACAACCTCGTAGCCGTTATCGGCAAGGTCGAGCGCCGCCTGAATCCCGGCAATGCCTCCCCCTATTACCAAAGTCCGCTTGCTGAGTGGTATTTTTCGGCTCGTGAGGGATTCCAGCCTGGCGGCCCTGGCCACAGCCATTCGCACCAGGTCGGCGGCTTTAGCGGTTGCGGCTTCGGGTTCGTTAATGTGAACCCAACTGCAATGTTCCCGCAGGTTGGCCATCTCGAGCATGTAAGCATTCAGGCCGCTGTTCTCGAGCATCTGCCGGAAGGTGGGTTCATGAAGCCTTGGAGAGCAGGAGCCGATCACAACGCGGTCCAGGCCGTGCTCGGCAATATCTGCCATAATGCTTTGCTGACCGGGTTCCGAGCAGGCATATTGGATATCTCGCGCCAAAACGACATTCTCGAGCCCGGCGCTCCCGGAGGCGACTTCCCGGCAATCGACTGTTCTGGCGATGTTCAATCCGCAATGGCAGACATAGACGCCAATTCGCGGACTTTCGCCATGCAAGGATGGTTTTTTCATCTTAAAGTCCAGGGTTCCCTAAAAAATTATTCCAAGTGGACCGGCGGGTTTATTCCCACTGTATCGTTCGGGCCAGAATGGAGGTAAGGTCCATCATCTCCATGCGGATTTCATTTTCCAGAAAAGGATCTTCCATGGCGCACCTGAGGTGTATCTGGCATTTCGGGCAAGCGGTCACCAGGAGGTTGCTCCCGGTTTCTTTCGCCTGCCTCAGCCTGTTTACCTGCATGGCTTTGGAATAGCTGTCACATCCGGTCCAGGCGCAGTTTCCGCAGCACAGGGAAGAAGCTCCCCGGTCTCGCATTTCGCTGAAGGCGACGACGTTCAGGCGTTGAAGAAGATTTCTGGGCAACTGGCATCCGGTTTGTGTCCGGCTGAGCCTGCAGGGGTCCTGAAAGGTAATCTTCCTGTTGAACTTTGAGAAACCGATTGCGCCCTTGCTGATTTGCGTTTCAGCCAACTCGAAGATGTGCGTAACTTTGAATCCTGTTTGAATCCCGTTTTCGGGATAGTCGCGCGAGAAGGCCCGGTAGCATTCCGGACAGGCCGTAACCACCTCTTCGATTCCCATCTCGGAGATAAGTTTTACGTTGAGCCGTGCGAGTTTGAGGAAATTGTCCCGGTCCCCCGACCAG
>JBEKXG010000626.1:0-3010 GCA_049512295.1 Syntrophobacteraceae bacterium | reverse complement strand
ATAGGCAAAAACGCCTAACAGACCCAGATTGAGGAGCGTTAGTATTGCGATTTTCATCTATCGAATTCTTTAAGCAACGGCTGCTCGGGCTCTTACATGGCAATTCACCAGGATTTCGAGCCCCTGACAGGTAATCGGGACACTTTCTGCTTCCTGCCGAAAGCCTTCGGAGGGGGCTTGCCATATCGGATTGACGCCAAATATGGAACCACCACACTAAACTGTGCGGGCTCCAGATGGCTTAATCCCCCTCGACGCCTGCGAGGCGAGCTGACGGGCTAGGGCCGAAGAGGTTGCCCTACACCGGTTTCCCGGCGTTTCGCCCCATATTCATGGGTCCCCCGCTCCAACATGGTTGGACTCGGCGATTTGGCGGTCTGCACAATAATGCTTTCCCATAACGGCGTCAATCGGGAAAACCAACGTAAGCCTTTTGCGTGAGACTACGGCTGTAGCCGCGCTGCCTGGTTTTCTCCTTCGCGCCTGCGCGTGAAAACATTTACACAAGATTGTTCCAATTGCAGTCCATCGTACAAATTTGTTCCAGTTTATGCATCCATTCTTGAACGAACGCAGACCCGGCATCTCATCAAACAACACTTGCCGCGCAATCAATAACGTTTGGCAGGGTCCTTGCTTTTGCAATAGGTCAAAGGACGTATTAAAGGCGGAAAGGTTATTCGCGATGGCACATGAGGTTGAAATGAAAATCCCGCCGTGCTTTGACGGAACCCTGGCGCAATCATCCCTCTCCGGACTGGCCGAATATATCCAGGGCTGGTTTTCGGGTATCTATTACTGGATATATCCGGGGATGACGGCGGCGGCGATAGTGTGGGGATTGATCAAGCTTGTCATGCCGGAGTGAGATTTGAAGAGTGCAGGCGTGACCTCACCACCACATGATGCAAATTACCCATCTATTCCAAGTGGTCCAAAACCTGTCTGACTCTTGCCGCAATATCATCGCTGCTGAAAGGTTTCTGAATGAAACTCACTCCTTCGTCCAGGATACCACGATGGGTTATCACGTCGGCGGTGTAGCCCGACATAAAGAAGTACTTGAGACCCGGCCGGATTACACGAAGCCTCTCCACCAGTTCCCGTCCGTTCATTCCCGGCATCACCACGTCCGTGATCATCAGGTGGATATCTCCCGGATGCTCCTCGACAAGTTGTATGGCGTATAGCGGAGTCTGCGCGGCAAGCACCGTGTAACCCAACTTTTCCAGCATCATCCTGCTGAGGTTCAGGATCGCTTCATCGTCCTCGACCAGCAGGATGGTTTCCGTACCTGTCGGGCGCTTGCCTGCCAACTGCTCAGGGGCGACCTGTGCGGGTTCAGCCTCGAACCGCGGCAGATAGATTTTGAACGTGGCCCCTTTCCCCGGTTGGCTTGCAACATCAATAAAACCGTCGTTTTGTTTCACGATGCCATAAACGGTGGACAGTCCCAGCCCGGTTCCCTTGCCAAGTTCCTTGGTGGTAAAAAAAGGCTCGAAGATATTCTCGCTGACTTCCTTACTCATACCCGCGCCGGTGTCACTCACGGTCAGCAGGACGTAATTTCCGGGAATAAACTCCAGGCTGTCAGCCCTATTTGAATTGTCGATCACAACGTTTTCGGTCCTCAGAGTGATGGCGCCCACGCCTAAAATGGCATCGCGGGCATTGACCGCAAGATTGGCCAGAATCTGGTCGACCTGGGAGGGATCGATTTTGACTTTCCAGAGATCGAGTCCCGGTGCCCAGAACAGGCTAATATCCTCGCCGATGAGTCGCCGCAGCATCTTGAGCATGCCCGAGATCGTGTCGTTCAAATCCACTATCTTCGGAACGGCAATCTGTTTGCGCGCAAAGGCCAGCAGTTGCCGGGTGAGGTCTGCTGAACGCTGGCCGGCTTTGAGGATCTCCCGGAGGTTTCGCCGGAGTGCTTCAGAGGGAATGTCCGTATCCAACGCCAATTCCGCCCGGCCGATGATCACACCGAGCATGTTGTTGAAATCGTGGGCCACACCGCCGGCCAGCCGTCCTACCGATTCCATCTTCTGAGCTTGAAACAACTGTGCCTCCAGTTTCTCTTTTTCCTCCTTGGCCCTCTTACGCTCGGTGATGTCATGCGTAAGGCCCAAGATATACTTCTGCCCGGCCAGCTCGATCACCTCACCCGAGATGCTGACATCCCTGATCTCACCGGATTTCCTGCGGAACTGGGTTTCGAAGTCCTCTATCCTGCCTTGCTCTTGCAGTATCTCGACCACCCTCGCCCTGTCTTCAGGATTAGCCCACATTCCCAACTCCAACGGGTTGCGGCCGATGACCTCCTCGCGTGTGCAGCCAAACAGGCGCAGGAACGTATCATTGATGTCGGCGTATTGGCCGTCGCTCAGGCGGCTGATGCTGGTGCCGACGGGGCTGGTGCGAAAGAATCTGGAGAAGCGTTCCTCGCTCTCGCGCAACGCATCTTCGGCCAGCTTGCGCTCAGTGATATCCCGTATGGATTCTATCGCACCTGCGACAATTCCCTGCTCATCAAACAGGGCAGTTGCGAAACCCCACAGATATGCTCCCTTTCCTCCATACGTCCCCGGCGCATAAGTTTCAGCAACGATGGCGCCGCCAACTGTTGAAACAGAGTCATAGTACTCCATTTTCTTCTCTTCACTTGCAAACAAAAGGTCAATCAGTATCGGTCTCCTGCTCCCGTAAAAAGGTAAGGAATACTCAAAATCGCCCTTGCCAATAATTTCATTCTTCGAGATTCCAGTCATTTCTTCTATGGCGCGATTCCAGGCGATAACTGTTCCTCTGTTATCGATGACGAAAGTCGCGTCAGGGAAAAAATCAATGATGTCAGCCAATTGCCGTTGCGATCTCCGCAGCGCGGCAGTGCGTTCCTGTACCTGCGCCTCCAATTGTACATGGGCACGCTGCAGCGACTCTTCGGCCTGCCTGCGCGCTGTAACATCCTGAAGCGTAGCCAGGATGGCGGGTGCGCCACGCCACGTGG
>JBEKXG010000625.1:0-3019 GCA_049512295.1 Syntrophobacteraceae bacterium | reverse complement strand
CCCCTTGAGTGCCATGGAAGCAGTCCAGGAACCGGTTGTCTCGATCGAGGAAGCAAGGGCGCTCTTTCTCACAAACGGGGCTGTGTTTGTCGACGCAAGGCCTGAGGAAGCCTATCGTTCCGGCCATATCCAGGGGGCCCTGAATCTGCCCCCGGACAGCATCGAGGAATGGCTGCACGGGGCCGGGGCGCAAATCCCGCCGGATTCGCTCATCATCACCTATTGCGACGGCGAAAGTTGCACCCTCAGTAAAGAGGCTGCCCTGCAGCTATCCGGCAAGGGTTACTCCCACGTCCGGGTGCTGGTAAACGGATGGTCCGCCTGGCAGGATGCCGGGCTGCCAACTGAAACTACTCACCGGTAAACTGCAGCGGATGGCCTTTTCGGTAGACCAGGGCCATGCATGCTGCGATCAGGCCCCCGTGCTCGTCGCTGACCTTGATGTCGTATGAAGCCGTTTTCCGCGTGAGGCTCACCTCGCGCGCTTCCGCCCTCAATGTGGTTCCCGGCGCAGGGGCTGCAATGAAGGTAACGTTCATGTTCAGCGCCACCGCGAGGCTCCCGTGTGAGTTTGACGCTGTCTCGAAGGCCTCGTCGATAAGGGCGAACAGCGCTCCCCCATGCGCCATCCCGAACAGGTTCTCCATGTCCGGGCGAAATATCATCTCCACTTTCGAGTAACCATCCCCGATTTCCAGCAGCTTCAGACCGAATTTTGAAGCAAATGGCTCATTGGGGACCCGCGAATGGAAAGTTTGCCTGAGTTTTTCGTCCATAGTGTTGCCCGCTTTCTGAAAAGTTTCATCCAAACCTGGCGTGCGCGTTTTTCAAGAAACCGTCCCGAGGAAAAAATCTTTCGCCGTGACGAGAAACCATCCCCCGAAGAGCACAAGGAAAACGCCGCACGCCCTGAGCAGCGCATGGTACGCACCGTCCCGCATAACCATGGCGCCCCTGCTCACCCCGAAGGAAACCATGCTGTACCAGGCGAAATCGGCCGCGATATGGCCTGCGAAGAATACGGCTATGCCCGGTAAGCCGGCGCCGGAAATCTTCGTCATGTATCCAAGACCAAAGGTTGCCCACCAAAGCGTCCAGTAAGGGTTGGCAAGAGATGTAAGAGCGCCGGTGATCACGGGAGTTCTGCACGACGCAGAACTGCCCGGGTTTCTGCCCTGAATTGAGTACCGTCCAGCCGTCCTGACCATTTCTATGCCGAGGTAAAGAAGGACCGACCCGCCCAGAAGCGCAGAGGCGGCCATGACCGGGGCCATTTTCAGATAGGCGTCCAGCCCGAGGCGGATGGCCACAATAAGCGCCAGTTCGAGAACACCATGGCCGACCATCAGGAGCGGCCCCGCGATGTATCCCCGCCTGGCGGATTCCGATATTGTAACCGTGAGCAGGGGACCGGGCATTAGGGCCCCCGACAGGGCAACTGTAAAAGATGTCATGAAGATTGTTAAGAATTCGACCATCTGTAATCTTCGACCCTTTCCCCTTTTTTGGCCCAGTCTGTATTTAGGTGGGATCAATTGTCAAGTTTCGTTTATTATAGAGAGATTCTTGGCTTGCGGTAAACTCAATTGACTCTCGCATTTTTCTCCAATCATGATATTTGTAGGGCAATTGGCAAAAGATGGCAGCAAATTTTCATTTTGCTTGCATAACCCACTTTTTTTATTGTATTTTTATTTAGCGCATTCGATATGATTTCCTTCTGGAGGGGGAGCCAAAAAGGATGGCAAGAAAATTACTGGAGATTGCCGCTTCTATAATGAAAGCTCAGGCGTCTGTGGGCAAGATTTCTTCCGAAGAAATCGAACAGACTCTTATGAAGACCTTTCTTGTTTTGCAACGCATGCAAAAAGCAGAACAGCAGGGGGTTTTGCTGCAGGCCTACGATGACTCGGCCTCAGGCGAGCAACAGGAAAGACCGCCAGAGCCCGCCGCTCCGAAAGACTCGATCCGCGAAAATAGGATCGTGTGCCTGGAGTGCGGAATCGAAATGAAGCAACTCACCCGGAAACATCTTGGGTCACATGGGCTTACCCGGCGGGATTACAAGAAAAAATGGGGTTTTCCCCTGAGGACTCCTCTTGCGGCGAAATCTCTTTCCAGGATCAGGAGCCGGGCGGCGAAAAAGAGGGGGCTGCCTCCAAACCTCGTGAAATTTCAGCAGGAGAGGAAACGCAAAGCCGCCGAGAAGTCTGCGCTTCCCCCACCTGCAAGGGCCTGATGTTCTGTGCCAGGCGGGAATTAAAGCTCATGTTTACAGCCTCGGAACTTTTCGATCTCGCGGTCCGGGTCGAGGAAAACGGCGAGCGGTTCTACAGAGATGCCCTGGGCAGTGTAAAACGAGATGCTCTCAGGAATCTCCTCGGCTGGCTCGCAGACCAGGAATTGCAGCACATGAGCGCGTTCCTGGAAATTAAGGAGCGCATCGGCGATAAAACAAAACCTGCGCCTTCCCTGTCCTCTTTGAGCAGGCAGGCTTTGCGCAGCGCAATGGGCCGCCATGTCTTCTCCCTGGATGAACTCCAAATCGGCTCAATCCGGGATGAGGAGGAAATCCTTCGGGCGGCGATTGAATTCGAAGAGGACGCTATACTGTTTTTTGAATTCATCGGCTCCTTTGTCTCCGATCCCGGCGCCCTTTCCATTCTTGAACAGCTAAGAGCAGAAGAGTTGAAGCATAAGCTGCTGCTCACGGAGAAAATGTCCGAAATCTCAAAGAAGACACTCTAGCCCGTCACGGAGTAATACTATGGAAAAACCAATTGAAAATTTCTGGTCCCTAAGACTTGCCGACCTCAAAGATGCGCTTGAAGCAAACAATTTCGAAGTTCACATCGCTGAAAATGTCGATGCCGCAAAGAAAATCGTCAGGGAAATTGTTCCGCGGACCGGGGCGAAGAGCATCTCGTGGGGCGGTTCGGTGACGTATGTACAAACCGGCCTGTACCAGGAGTTAAAGGATTATCCGGGCATCGAGGTCCTCGACACCTACGAAAAGGGG
>JBEKXG010000624.1:0-3022 GCA_049512295.1 Syntrophobacteraceae bacterium | reverse complement strand
GAAAGACCCGGCTAACCACCAGTATCCTTCCTATTCCGGTATGAACGACTTCCGGATCAGCGTGGCGAAATGGTACAAGGACAGGTTCGGAGTCGAGCTGGACCCACTCTCGGAAGTGCTCACCCTGATAGGCTCCAAGGAGGGATTGGCTCACCTGCCGCTCGCCTTCATCAACCCGGGAGACCTTGCCCTGGCGCCTTCTCCCGCCTATCCCGTATATCACATTGCGACCATGTTTGCGGGGGGTGAATCCTGGTTCATGCCGCTTCTCAAGAAGAACAGCTTCCTGCCGGACCTGGATGCCATCCCGACCGAAGTGGCCAGGCGCGCGCGGCTTATGTTCATAAATTATCCGAATAATCCTACCGGTGCTACCGCCGACAGGGACTTTTACGAGAGGGTCGTCCGGTTTGCCCGGCAGTACGACATAATCGTCTGCCATGACGCGGCTTATACGGAGATGGCCTTCGGGGGATATCGCCCCATGAGCTTTCTTGAGGTCCCCGGCGCAAAGGAAGTCGGAATCGAATTCCATTCTCTTTCAAAGACGTATAACATGACGGGATGGCGGCTGGGGTTTGCCACAGGCAACCGCGAAGTGGTCTCGGGGCTTGGGCAGATAAAGAGCAATATCGACTCCGGCGCTTTCAACGCCGTCCAGTGGGCGGGTATCGCAGCCCTGGAGGGCGACCAGGGGCCGGTTGCCGATATGCAGAAGATTTATGAACAAAGGCGCGATATTCTTATTGCCGGTCTCAGAAAGGCTGGACTGTATCCGGAAACCCCCAAAGCTACGTTCTATGTGTGGTGCCCGACCCCGCCGGGATTTAGTTCAAGGGATTTCACCTCGCTTCTGCTCCGCGAGGCCGGAATAGTCACTACTCCCGGCAGCGGGTTCGGCGAACCCGGAGAGGGCTATGTGCGAATGGCGCTGACTGTTCCCAAAGAGCGCATCCGGGAGGCCGTTGAGCGAATCTGCAAACTCGATTTGGAAAATCCGGCGTCCAGTGAAAAAAGCTGCAATCGGAGTAGGAAGTAACCAGGGGGACTCGGTCCGAATATGCCGGGAGGTGTTTGACCTGTTGCGAAAGCACCCCGCGATCGGTAACGTTGGAACTTCGGCCCTTTACAGGACCAGCCCTGTTGGGGTCACCGGCCAGGACTGGTTTATAAATGCTGCCGCCGTTCTGCACACAAGACTCGCTCCGCAGGCGCTCCTTGAACTCATGCTCGAGGTGGAAAATAGCTTCGGGAGGGTCCGGACGGTAAAGTGGGGACCGCGGTCCCTTGATCTCGACATTCTTTTCTACGACAATATCCAACTCGATCTGCCCGGACTAAAGGTGCCTCATCCGCTCATGAGCGAGCGCCTTTTCGTTCTGGCGCCCCTGGCCGAAATAGAACCTGACTGGGTGCATCCGGCCCTGGGACTGTCCGTTCACGAAATGCTGAGTCGAATTCTTAAGCTCGACCTTCAGCAGGAAATTCATAAACTGGAAAAGTGAAATGGGACGTTTTATTGCCTACGCCATACTGGCATGGATCGTCTACTTTCTCGTAAAAAAGATCGGGAAGGCGCTTTTGGCGCCGTCCAGTCCGCGGGATAATACGCCGGGGGCTGCTTCCGAAGCCGAACTCATCCGCGATCCTGAATGCGGCGCCTATTTCATGAAGCAAAGAGGAGTGAAGGGGGTCGTTGAAGGTCAGGTCATCCATTTTTGCAGCGAACAATGCTACGGCAAATATCTCAAAAGCCACAGCCGCAAGTAAAACAACCATTTTTTACAGGAGTTCGATTTGAAATTTTTCATAGATACGGCCAACCTTGATGAAATAAAAGATGCGTATGACCTCGGGGTCCTGGACGGGGTGACGACCAACCCCAGCCTGATAGCAAAGGAGAGAATCGCGGGCAGGGACGCCTTTAAGAGTCATATCCGCAAGATATGCGAGATCGTACAGGGCCCTGTGAGCGCCGAAGGCGTCTGTTGCGGCCTGGACGGAATGCTGAGGGAAGCGCGTGAGCTTGCCGAAATAGACCACAACGTCGTCGTGAAAATCCCGATGACCACCGTGGGTCTCAGGGCCGTAAAAACACTTTCTCAGGAAGGGGTGCAAACAAATGTCACCCTGGTATTCTCCCCCCTGCAGGCTCTTCTTGCGGCAAAGGCCGGGGCCGCCTACATCAGCCCGTTCGTCGGCAGGCTTGACGACATAGCCCAGGACGGTATGGGCCTGGTTCGCGAAATTCTTGATATTTTTTCTAATTACCTTTTTGAAACCGAAGTCATCGTTGCCAGCATTAGAAATCCTGTGCATGTGCTTAGCGCCGCGCGGTTAGGCGCGGATATTGCTACTATCCCGTACAAGGTCATTGAACAGCTTGCACGCCATCCATTGACCGATCTGGGTATAGAAAAATTCTTGCAAGATTGGAAAAAAGTAGAACAATAGAGCCCAGGTTTAAGTTGTGGTATGTCAACAGGAGGGGTTATGAAGCGAATTGCAACGGGGACCCGGTATCTCCTCTTCGCTGCGTTCGGCATTGCCTTGACGGTTGCCTGCCCTGTAATCCCCTGTGCTCAAATCTTTAAATATATCGATAATGACGGGGCAATTCATTACACCAATACCCCCACCTATGCTAATTCAACCGATATGCGCCTGCCGCCTTTGACCGAGGCGACCTTCCAGAAATATTTCCCGAAATACACGGCATCCCAGGGATTTCAGCCGGCATTTTTCTCCCGCCTGTCAAATTTGTCCAACCAGGCTGCTTATGATCCGCACATAAAGCTGACCTGCAAGCTTTACGGCCTGGATTGCAACCTTGTCAGGGCGATGATCCTCGCTGAATCGGGCTTCAATCCGCAGGCCGTATCCCCAAAAGGCGCGATGGGCTTGATGCAGCTCATGCCCGGCACATCGCGGGACCTCGGCGTGCTCAATCCTTTCGATCCCCAGCAGAATATCGACGGTGGAGCAAGGTATCTCAGGATGATGCTAGACCAGTTCGGAAACG
>JBEKXG010000623.1:0-3022 GCA_049512295.1 Syntrophobacteraceae bacterium | reverse complement strand
GAAGGCGCTGCAGAAGGATAATAAGATCGAGCGGCAGGTAGATCATATCAGCCGCCGGCTGGACGCGAGCTGTCTTGCGTAATTGCGCACAGGTCGTTTCTCAGGTCTGTTGAGAACTGTGAAACCAGGCCTGCCATTGCTGCCGCGAATTCGCCGGGACCAGTTGCAGGGAGGGGGGGGCTTTGATAATGGAAATGTTTTCGAAAAAGAACGGTGCGTACAGGTTTTTCCTGCCAGAGGCTGATTTCCAGGTCCAGCAGGGCATGAGGGGGGGAACCGTTTTCTTCGAGTGCGAACCGGTAGATTTGTCCGCTTATCTCGTATGCCGCAGGCATGGGATCTCCCGTCGTAACAGTGTTCTCAAATACCATTCCAAGGGAGAGATCACGCATCAGATTGTCTGCGATCATGTTACCGGCAGGGTTGACCCATTTGTAATGTGACGAGAAGCGGACCTGGAGGGAGGGGGAGATCACAATCATCTGTTCGCGGTCGAAAGGGGCGGGAGCGCTCAAAGGCCACACTCGCACCGCCCCTGAAAACGGTTTTGCACAGCTCGAAGCCTGGAAAGGGTAGTCAATCTGGTAATAATCCGGCGCAGGGGATTTGTCGAATAATGATCCCAAACAGCCGGACAGAAGTGCTACTGCCAGGACCAACACCCACGATCTAAAGTTTTTCATACCTTTCGCTTTCCGCTGGTTGCTTCCCGCGCCTGCTTATTTACTTTTAAATGGCTCCCGGGGCTGTTTGCCCGGAAAGATCAGCCGGTTCGGCTGGTCCTTGATGCTCTGAACCAGCGAATTCAACTGGGCAATCAGGCCCCCAATTTGCATAAGGTCTCGATCGAGCAGATTGGCGGACTCGTTAATTTTGGTTCCCAGGTTCGAAAAAGCCGTCCCGCCGGACTGGACTGTCTCGCCAAACTGGTCCGAGAGCCGTTTGAGAGTGCCGGGAGGCAGGGCGTCAAGCTGTTGCCTGAGCTGGTCTGAAGCTTTCCGGGTCGATGCCAGCGTGGCCGTGAGGTCTTGCATCCCCTTGTCGACGCGCTCCCGGGACGCCGCTTTGGACAGTCTTTCGAAAAGTGCCGCTGAGTGTTGCGAAGCCTTTTTCAGTGAAGCAACCGTCTCTGCAAGGTCTCCCCGCCCCGGGGACTCGGCGCCGAGTTGCGCCAGGAGATTGTTGAAAAGACCCGAGGTCTTCGTCCAGGAACTCGTAAGCCCCTCTAAATCCAACGATATAAGTTTCACGTACAGGTTATGGAGACCCATCTCAAGCAGATCGAGTTCGGACGGGTATGACAGGATAAGCGGATATTTCGTTGGGAAAGTGATCTTTGGGGTAAGCTGCTCGATATCTTCAGGGGCGGTGCTGATTTCGAGATAGCGCAGTCCTGTCAGGCCCTGCTCGTGCAACTTGGCGCAGATGGTAGTGTCGACCCGAAAATCGGATTTGAGTTTCATCAGCACTTCGATCAGCCGGCCGTCGGGGGCAATCCCGAGACTATCGACACGGCCCATGGGAATACCCCGGTAGTTGACCACCGCGTCCTTCTGCAGTCCCTTTACCGAGACGTTGAAATAGGTGGCGTATATTCTTGTGCTTTGAAACCAGAAGGTTGCTTTGAGCCAGATAGCTGCCCCGGCTATAAGAGCCAGGCAAATCAGGGCAAACAGGCCGATTCTGAATGGACTAACCGTTCGGGCCAACTGGTTTCCCCCTCATGAGGCATTGCCGCTTGGGGCCTGCCTGTGGAAAAAATCATAGACGCGCCGATCCGGGCTGTTTTCCAACTGATCCGGCGGACCGGCCGCGATTATCCCCTGGACGCCGCCATCGACCATGATTGACCAGTCCGATATGGCCCTGATGCTGGACAGGTCGTGAGTAATGATAACCATAGTGATGCCCAGCACACGGTTGAGTTCCAGCAGAAGGTTATCCATTTCTGCGGATATGACCGGATCGAGTCCTTCCGTAGGCTCATCGCAGAAAAGAATTTGTGGATCCAGCGCCATCGCCCTGGCCAGACCCGCGCGTTTTTTCATCCCGCCGCTCAGTTCCGCCGGATAATAGCTCCCATACCCGCCCAGCCTCACCATTTCCAACTTGAGCCGGACAATGTCGTGCAAAATTTCCTTTGGAGCATTTGAAAACTCCCGGATCGGTAAAGCAATGTTTTCAGCAAGAGTCAGAGAGCCGATAAGCGCCCCTGACTGAAACAGCACCCCGATCCTTCTCCTTGTCCACTCGAGCCATTCCACGGCGCCGGTCCCGGAAATATCCCTTCCATAGAGCTCGACTCGGCCCTCCGTCGGTTCGAGCAAGCCGATCAGACCTTTCATAAGAGTGCTCTTCCCGCTGCCGCTGCCGCCCAGAATGGTTACTATCTGTCCCGGTTCAACGCAAAAACTTACATTTTTCAATATGGTCTTTTCCCCATAGCCGAGCGAAATATTTTCAACGCAAAGGGCATGCCCGGCGTTGGGGTTATTGGACGATCCCATGCGCATGGTCATCCTTCTACACAAATTGAGAAAAATAGAGGGTCAATCGCTTAATTTACCAGCCGAGTTGATAGAATAGGACGGTCAATATGGCGTCAGCGAAAATTATCAGGAACAGTCCGCTGACGACCGCCGAGGTGGTCTGGCGCCCCACGCTGTCGGCTCCCAGGCCCGTATGGAACCCGCGAAAGCAGCCGACAAGCGCTATAAGAATTGCGAAAACCTCTGCTTTTATCAGACCACCCGCAATGTCACGGAAGGTGATGGCCGAATAAACCTCATGCATGAAGCCGTAGGGCGTGAGGTCGAGCGAGACGGTGGAGACGGCAATCCCTCCGATAAGTCCTGAAAAATCGGCCCACATGGTCAGCAGCGGCGCCGCCATCATCAGGGCGACTACTTTGGGAAGAGTTATGAATTCATCCAGATTGAATCCCATTACGGCAAGAGCATCCAATTCCTCGCCGACTTTCATGCTCCCTATTTCGGCTGCAAATGCCGAGCCGGAGCGTCCC
>JBEKXG010000622.1:0-3022 GCA_049512295.1 Syntrophobacteraceae bacterium | reverse complement strand
CAAACAATGACCTGCGGGCCTTTGTCCGCTCGCTCTGGTACCTGGGAATCGTCGATCACAAATCCAGAAACTATTACTGGAAGCTCATGAGGAAGGCAGTCTCCAATTACCGCGACTCTTTCAGCGACGTAGTCACCATGGCCATATACGGTTATCACTTCCGCAAACTGTTCTGGTCCCCTAAGCTGCCGGTGAAGCTTGAAGAATGGCTGGCCGGGCTAACCGGATAGTGCGTCGTTATTCTCGGGTTTGCGTATCATCTGAGCGGAGCAGGAAACAGGAACACTCTTCCGCCTGTGCCCTTTCTACACCCGGTTATCCGGAATTGCTCGTATCTTCATAACAATATTGGCCTTGATTCGCCCTGTCGCACTGTCTATGTTTAATACTCCCCAGCTTACGAAAAGTTGCTGACGGGTTTTGCTTCGCTCTACCCATCCAACGCCTTTTCATGGTTGCAGGGTGTCCAGGAAGGGCATGGGTGCCGCTTCGAGGAGAAGACCGATGACCGCCCTACAATGCAAAGACCGATCTTGTACCATTCTCATGATCGACGACGACGAGGAAGATTTTGTTCTGGTCAAGGGGGCTCTCGCATCGAGGCGGCTGAAAGTGGACCTCTACTGGGCCCAGGATGGCGAGGAGGCGATGAATTTTTTGTTCCGGCGCGGCGAGTATGCGAATGCTCCCGCCCCGAATTTAATCCTGCTCGATTTGAATATGCCCGGCAAAGACGGCTTCGAGGTGCTCAGGGACCTTAAAGCCCATCAGAACCTTCGAAAAATTCCCGTCGTAATACTTACCTCTTCCAGGGACGAAAGATCCGTATCTCGCGGATATAACATCGGGGCCAGTTCGTTTATGTTGAAGCCCTTGACCTTTGACGAGATGGCCAATGCGATGCAGTCTCTGTGCGAATACTGGTTCGCTCTGGTCCAACTGCCGAAAAGCCCTGCCGGACCAAGCCGCAAGACGATAAAAAAAGCGTCGATATCGTCTGATTCAATCAATCCCTGAGCCAATCCGGCAGAATTCTTCCCTTACCTTTTTGAATGGCGTTGATGTGCAAATACATGAAAAAGGCCCCTGATACGAAGTCGCATCCAAACGCTCACGGTGTTGGCTTCGTCGCCGACTCCTCGACGTACCATGGTGTACGCCTGCGTCGTCTCCTTCTCGCCGCCTTGTGATCATTTTGAATGCAACTCCGTATGAAGCGGAGCCTTTATGTAATCTGCAAATTCGATTTATTCTCGAAACGCAGGGCGGGAATCAAAAACAGTTCTCGCCGCCCGCCGCTTATTTCCTCTTGAATATGCAGGACGCATATGTCTTTTTGCCGACATCGTCATGGCAATAGGAGCAAGACTTCACCTTCCATGATTCGCTCGACTTACTGTTGAGAAAGCTCGTGAATTCCCGGTCAAAAGAACCTGCGTCCGCTTTGAACGTCTCAAATTTATAGTCGTCTTCCATGAAACAGCCTCCTTATTTAAGGTCACTTCTTAAACATAAAATGGCCGTGGAGGATGTCAAGGAACTGCGAAGAGTGAAGGAGATGAGGGATGCTCCGGACCGGACCCGGAGGTGAAAACACACGCTTCACTCTTCCCTGTCCATCACGGGCTCACACTCGGGATCGTGCGGCAGGCTGCCGCGGCTGGAACGCAGGAAGGCAAACGGGGTCACGTGCAGGAAATTTGAAACGCGCGCGGTGTAAATATCGGCGTAGCGCTCGATCTGCCTGGCCAGGTGGCTTTTGTCTATGCCGGTGCGCATGAGCAACCCCCAGTTTTTATTGAGAAGCTGAGCGGAAGCCTGGGCGATTGGCGCGATCCTGGAATCGATTTCGACTATCCTGCCATGCAACTCGGACATTTTCCGCTGGAGGTCCGGAATTTTCGCGCGATCATGGGGTTCGTAGTCCTGCTGAATGCGTTGGGCGGATAGCCGGAGCCGGCAGTATTGCGACTC
The DNA here is from genome assembly GCA_049512295.1 of Syntrophobacteraceae bacterium. Taxonomy (GTDB): domain Bacteria; phylum Desulfobacterota; class Syntrophobacteria; order Syntrophobacterales; family Syntrophobacteraceae; genus SbD1. The sequence goes on along the minus strand of JBEKXG010000622.1, from coordinate 1,048 downwards.
CATCCGCTCCTTGGTCTCCATGAGCGCTCTCAGTTCGGCCTGCCTCGGCAGAAATTGGTCAACGGCCGCGATTTCATCCTCCAGCTCTCGCACCACCAGAGCGGTTCGCCACCTTGAAATGCTCTTCGAAATATTCACGTCTGTAAATATGTGATCCCCGACGTACATAAGCTCTTCGCCGGTAAGTCCCAGGCTCTCCTCGACGAGCCGGGCATTTGCGCCCAGGTAAACATGGCCGGGACTCAGGGGGCCACGGTGCTCCCGAAGGAGGCCCTCCGCATTCACCACCTCGAAGGCCGGCATCTGGAAGGTGAAAAAATCGGGCTTTCTTGCCCCGATGATTATTATATCGAAGAGGTCTCGCCATTTAAGGGGTTTTGGCAGGAAGGAGTCGAAAGCATAGCCCATTACGGGTTCCGTGTAAGACCATTCGGAATTGCTTATCAAGAGCACCTTCTTGCCGGATTTTTTCTGGTCGAGAAGGGCCAGGGGCGTTTGTTCGTCAGGTTCTACGAACTGATCGGGGTCGGCAAGGATTTCGGCCTTGAGCCGCCCCTCCATGTGAGCTTCGTCAGCCGAGCGGCGCACCTCTCTGAAAAGGTCCTCATAGCCGATGCAGCCGGGCAGCTTTCCCGAATCCAGCAAATCGACAAGCTGCATGAAGATGCATGCTTCGGAGATGGAAAAAAGGGTGTTCAGAAAATGCCACCGGGGCTCGCTGAGGTCCACCAGCGTGCGCTGATAGACCCTGCGCAGCCTTTCGAATTCAAGCGGTTTTGTCCCGTGGAATGCCCGCTTTATGTAGCCGAACCGGTTTGCCTTGACGACGTTTCCCTGTTCCGTGTCGATCACGAGTCCACGCACCGCAAGGTCCGGGTCGAATACCAGGGCGTCCAAAGGCCACCCCGCCGGGCGGATCCCCTCCTTTATATAGTTATAGGCGCGCTGCTCCCACGAACTCATACGGTAGTGGACGAGCGTGTAGTCCATATCGTAGCCGATTGCGCGGATAGCGTTCAGATTGAGCGTGCGGTTGCAGAAGATTCCG
>JBEKXG010000621.1:0-3023 GCA_049512295.1 Syntrophobacteraceae bacterium | reverse complement strand
AGGCGTGAACAAACCAGTCTCCACATCTCGCCTGATATGGTGATATTCCTCGGGCGAGATGGGGACGAACCGTAAATAGTCACCGGCAGCAAAGAGGAATGGATTGGCTGCGTCAGGAACGAAGGGATTCAATGGGGTACGGCCTATCAATCTCCAGCCTCCGGGACTCTCAATCGGGTAAAGTCCTGTCTGTGCGCCGGCAATGCCTACGGAACCTTGCGGAATTTTAGATCGAGGTTTTTCAAGCCGGGGTGTGGCAATTTTCTCGGACATTCCACCCAGGTAAGGGAATCCGGGTGTAAAGCCCAGCATGTACACCAGATAGGGCTTTGAACTATGGATCGTGATCACCTCTTCAATTGAAAGCCCATTGTGCTGCGCTACATGATCGAGGTCCGGCCCAAATTCGCCCCCATAACAAACGGGTACATGAACCACGCGCACCCGTTCCTTTTCCGCAGCTTCAAGGCCTTCCTCAGAGGCAAGCATTTGTTGAATTGCCTCGATAAGATCAGACCGGCTCATGTTGAAAGGGTCAAAGTAAACCAACAGTGAGCGGTAGGTCGGGACAACCTCGATCACCCCTGCAATGCTTTTCTGATTAATCCGTCTTGCCAGTCGCCGGACACGGGCATTGACTTGTGGAGAGATCAGATTTCCCATTTCCACAACCAAACCACGTTCGCCGGCTGACAGCATTCTGACTTCGGGTAATCCGCCGGTCACTTCCTACTCCAGTTCTGCTGCCTTCGTCTCCGGCACCAGGAAAATCGAAACCGCACCGATGGCGAATGCAACAGCAGTTAGTGTCAGTGCAACGCCAACGCCATATTTGGCAGCCGCGAACCCAACTGCAGTTGGCGCTAGAGCGCTGGCCATTCTACCGACATTATAGGTGAAGCCCAGACCGGCTCCTCTCGCTCGGGTCGGGAACAGTTCGGCGATGAAGACGCCGAAAGCACTGAAGTACCCCGATCCAAAAAACCCGACAAAGGGACCAAGAATCAGGAGAAGATTGGCGTCGCGGGTGTTTCCATAGACGTATACAAAGACCGCACATATCAGCAGATAGGCAGCAAAAGTGGGGCGCCGTCCATATTTATCAGCAATAAACCCAAAAGTAACATATCCAAAGAAAGCGCCAACCATGGTGGGAATGATCCACATCGAACTCTTGACAATACTGAGACCGGCACCGCCTTTTTCAGCCGGGCTACTCAGGAAACCGGGCAACCAGGTAAACAGTCCCCAGTAACCAAACATAACGAAGCATACTATGATGGTGCAGCAAACTGTATATCGTATCAGATCGCGGTGGAAAATCTGTGTAAGACTGAAACCCTGTTTCTTTTCCTTATTGGACTTCACCCAGATCTCAGGCTCTTCAACCTTGGTCCGAATCCATGCGGTGAAAAGGGCAGGGGCTATTCCTATGAAGAACAGAACACGCCAGCCAAGCCACGGGAGAATAGTCCCGGCAACGATAGCTGCCAGGATGTACCCGATTGCCCAGCCGCTTTGCATGATTCCAATGGCTTTACCTCGATGCTCAGGAGGCCATGTTTCCGAAACCAATAACGCACCGGATGCCCACTCGCCGCCCATTCCGAGTCCGAGGAGAGTGCGGGCAAGAGCAAGCTGCCAGATATTCCGGGTGAGGCCGCTCACACCTGACATGACTGAGAAAATCAATACCGTAGCCATTAAGGTATTTCGTCGGCCGATGTGGTCGGCTATCACACCGAATGCGATCCCGCCGAAGGCCGAAGCAAACAAGGTAACCGATGCTAAGAAACCTGCTTGGGTTGCTGACAGATGCCACTCTTTCATGATTGTGGTTAAGGCAAAGACATATAGGAGCACATCGAAGGCATCGAGAGCCCATCCCATTTGGGCAGCTAACAGCGCGAACCATTGTTTCTTGCTGACCGTTTTCCACCAGGGAATAGCAGCGCCCACAGCGAGTGGTTGACTTGTCTCATTCATTGTCCTCTCCTCCTGAAATTTATAAATTCAGACAATGAAGATTATTGGCGCGTCTTGCAAAAGTCCTTCAACGTTATTCCGGGCTCGACCCGGAATCAAGATCTTCCCGGGTCGTTGGATTCCCGCCTTCGAGGGAATGAAGGCTATGGTGGAGTTTTGCGAGAACCTCCGCCGTAAGACTGATTGCCGAAGCAGATTTTACGCCATTGAACGGCGGGCCGGATGGCCCGCTCAGCCGTATTGCCGGTTGGCTCGATTCCCTCAACGCGCAAGAAGGTGAAGAGAATGTCCCAGTTTTTGAGAAAACCGGCGGCCCGTGTCCGGACGTCTTTATCGGAGCTTTCCCGGTAGCGCAAACAACAGCATTTCATGCGGCCCCGGATAGGACGCTCGCTTGCCAGAACTCTTCGCGGGTGCAACCAGCTTCCTTGAAGGCATGCCGGTAGCTGAAGAGCGTTCCAGCTTCTTTTAGCATATGCCTGGCAAAAAGATAGGCCTCCGGACTTGCCAGGCCGTCTTTTACCCACAACCACCGGGGACTTCCAGCCTGTTTCGTCGATATTGAGAGCTTGGGCTTCGGCGATATTCTCTCCGATATGTTCGGTTTCGGGTGCCCGGGCAAGAGATACCCAAAAAAATCCTTGACAGTCTGCCTTGGTTGTGTTTTAAGTATAGTCGAGCCCCAAGAGGTCGGAGTAAGAAGCCCGGTGAACATGCTCGGCGGAAATACTCAACGGAAAAAAGAAGGGCAAACCTTCTTTGGGAAAGTTGAGCAAAGAAACCGAGATGAACCAAACATGGTAAAGTTGGGCAACTGAAATGGTCACTTGGGGCTCAACCTTTTTCGACCTTGTACTTTGTCTTGGCATGAGTATCCCATTTTTCATTTCCACCTTGAAATCCCCCTTGTCCATCTTATACGAAGTCGCATTCAAGCGCTCACTGCGTTGTCTTCGTCGTCGGCTCCTCGACGTACTATGGTGTACGCCTGCGTCGCCTCCTCCTCGCCGCCTTGTGAATCATCTTGAATGCAACTC
>JBEKXG010000620.1:0-3037 GCA_049512295.1 Syntrophobacteraceae bacterium | reverse complement strand
AGACGTGAAATGCCGGAAGATAGTCTACATTAGGGGAACCATCAGGTCCAAGACTGTGCTATATTTATTCAAGCATAATCTCATAATGGAGCGTTTCCGATGCTAAAAGCCAAAGACGTAATGACCCGAGACGTTATCACCGTCGCCCCGGATACAGAAGTAACGGCAATTGCCAAGCTGCTGCTCGAAAGGCATTTTAACGGCGTGCCCGTCGTAAACCGGGAGGGCGGTCTGGTTGGAATAGTCTGCCAGAACGATCTGATCGCCGAGCAGAAGAAGCTCCCTATTCCTTCGGTTTTCGCAATTCTGGATGCTTTCATTCCAATTTATCCGCCCGGCAAAATTACAAAAGAAATGCAAAAAATTGCGGCGCTAAAGGCCTCGGAAGCCATGACGCCCGACCCGGTGACAGTCGGCCCCGAAACGGGCATAGATGAGATAGCCTCTATAATGGTCAACAGAAGCATTCATACAATTCCTGTTGTTGAAAGAGGCAAACTGGTGGGAATAATCGGCAAGGAAGATATTCTGCGGACCCTGGTGTCATCCTCCAGGCAGGGCTGAGAGGTCAAACTGTCAGGCCTGCTCGTTTTTCTGCCGCCTCCTTTTGAGCGCCATCGAAAGGCCCTCAATCATGGAAGCCAGAAAAGCGGCTGCACCGGCGGTAAGTGCGATGAAGCCTATCCGGAACGAGTACGATTCGGTTCCTGCCGTACCTTGTCCAATGAGTGAAACACCGGAAACAATCAGGCCGAGGCCCGTGCCTCCGATAAGCAAAGCAAGAAGAACGCCGCCCGGGCGGACACCGATTCTCCGGAGTAACGCCCAAATGACAAAGAGGGCCGATATCCAGAACCACCATGATATAACTCGTGCAGCCGACAGCTCCAGGGCATACCTCAGGGTCTCGGCTACCGGAGAGAAAATCGCTCGCATAAGCGAGGGTTCACCCATATATCCGGCAACCACGGGAATAACGTCCTCCGAGTTGTGTTCCCTCAGTTTGCGCATTACGAGGGTTGCCTGCTGCGTACGCGAGAGAGCGCATGCTCCCGGTGCTCTTATGACTGTCCATGTTCTCGCCAGCCCGCTCCAGCCGTGCCAGTCCGTGGAAGCTACAAGGACGAGTCCGCGCGAAAGGCAGGTTTGAAGCACCTCTTGCCGGAGATCCGGCCGCAGGTCCGGGTGGCCGGAATTGGCGATCTCGAATCCGTCTACACCGGCATCAGCCAGCCGAGCGACGTCGCCGGTTTCAAGTTCGTTCAAGGTGACGACAATTACGGCCCCTGCGCAGTCCTCATGAATCCTTTTCACAAACATGGACGTGCGGTCCCGCGACAAATCCGGTCCAGGCTCCGTGAGTTGAATGCGGGGGTCCCGGCAAAGGCCCAGAACCATCACTCTAGGCCCTGTATGGGTCTCAAGACCGGCGATGACTGCCGGCGGCAGATCGGGAGACGACCCTGCCGGCATTTCAGTATCAGGCGTGAAGAGCTGATCGTGTTCGGTAAGCCCGACCACGTCATAGCCGCAGGACGCATGCAACTCCAGGTTTGCTTGCGTCGACATCAGGCCGTCAAAAGATTTTACGGTGTGACTGTGAAGATCGGCTACAATCAGATCCGGGTGGTCAACAATCAACCGCCAGCCTGGAATGCGGGCCGCCACAAATAAAAAGATGACGAGCATCACGGTTGAAGTGGCGACAAAAGCCCTCCGGATTCCCTTGAGCACAATCGCAAAACGCGCTCTTTTCCTTTGAGAACGAAATTCAGCCAACATGCCCCACGCTCCTGCGCCCAAGAACAGCCAGATGAGTGCAGAAACCCCCGAAATGCGAAGATCCGGCGCTCCCGCCAGGATATGGAATGGGGCGGCCAGCGGCTCGATGAGCGCTTCCCATTGATGCTGTTCAACCCTCATACCCGCAATGCGAGAGTAGTCGCGGGCGTCGAACGGACCCTGAGGAGTGTACGGGAGGCAGGACAGAACGGTAAGAATGGCAAGTCCAACAAATAAGATGACGGCATGGTTCCGGTAACCTTTAAAAATCGCCGATACATGTTCTGAGAGGATTCCTGAAGTTCTCTTTTCATTTGACCCCATCCAAAATCCCTTTCAAAGAAGTGGACCGCCCGATTCCACTGCCACAATTCCACGGCCCGGGGCAGACGCGTGTGTTGATACTACTGCCCCGATCCAATCCATTGCCGCATGACAACAGAACGGAAGGCGGGGCCGGATGGAGGTACGATCGTCGCATGAAGCGGACGAAGCACGTTTCCGAGATTCGTTCGATTCCATCGAATTTTCCCGTGAAATTCCGCCTGAGGCCGAGGAGGAATTTTAGCTCCGCCGCGCAAGGACCATGCCGCCCCGGCATGTGGCGCCGCCTTTTCAAAGAACAATGCCCACAGTCTTTATTGACCATTCTCGCGCTTCACCAACTTCAAAAAGTTATGCGTTTAACGGTCACAAAAGCCCGCTTCGGGGAAATCTACGCACTTCAAAACCCGAAGTGCTCCGCTTTGGCGCCCCTTAATATGCGTAATACACGCAGCGCGTAAGGCGTCCCGCTACGCGTGTCCAATATGGTCATTCCTCTTACCGCCTTCAGGCGGAAGTCAATCGCAGCGGGCGCTCGCGGGGCGCCTTCTACCTGGGGCGTCCGCTTACACTCAATACGAAATTGCCGTTCTTGTCATTTGTCAGAAAGAGCACCGATTTCTTGTGGCCGCCTTTGCAAGCAGACGGACTGACGCTTAGTGGAATCTTTGTCTCGCCGCCTGGAGGTATTGTGAGGTCGAACCGACCGACTTCGATCCCTCAGGTCTTCATCACTTTGGTTATCTCCAGGGGGGCGGTCCCGATATTCCTGACGACGAAACCGTGAACGTATTCCTTCCCATCGGTCATATCGCCAAAATCATAGAGCCTCTCAGGGACCTCGGCCAGGGGTCCGCCCGGGGTCTGCAGACCCGGGCCGCTTACAGCAGGACCCTGGGCAAACCCGGGCGGGCAATGTGCAAGGGCCAGG
>JBEKXG010000619.1:0-3037 GCA_049512295.1 Syntrophobacteraceae bacterium | reverse complement strand
GGTTTGGTCGCGTCGTCTTTTCGAACCTCACGGATTCATGGTTTTCTTTCACCTCGACGGTATTCCAGTTGATGGTGGCAAGGTCCATAAGCAAGGTGCGGAAGCTGTGCACCGGCGAACCAGTCTCTGTCACCTTGGTCCTGGCTTTGCGCATTGCCACTGCGGAGCGTTGCGCCGGGGCCACCGTGCTTTGCCGGCTGGCGGCGGCATCGGCTGGGTCATGATCATCGAAAAGGATTGGAGCCAGGCGATTTCGCATCTGCCATTCCACATAGTAGGCGAGCATGCAGAGGAAAACGTGTTAATGACTATGATCGACTTATTTGATCTAATCACGCTCAGTTACGGCAAGTCAGCGAATGGATCTCTCGAACTTCGGTCTAAGGCGCCGGTTGGAGAAGGTGCATAAGGGCCATAAAGCTCCAGAAACTATCGGGGCAAAAAGGGGGCTGGGCCCATGACGTAATTTGCAGGATGTCCTTCCATGACAGGGAGTGTTTTACCGTGATTGTAACGGTTGCCACATTGCTTAAAGTGCCGTCGTCGGCCTGGTAAGTGAACATGTCGGGGCCGGTGAAACCCGAAGAGGGGCGATATGTAAAAGATCCATTGGAGTGTAGAGCGAGGGACCCGTGCGAAACGGTTTGAACGAGAACGGCTTTGAGGTGACCCTTGCCTCTGTCTTTTTTGAGCACGCCGGGTGCGGCCACAACAAGCCTGGTGTTTCGTGCCGCGACATATGCGTGATTGACGGCGACAGGCGGAGTCCCGACCGTGATCGTAACGGTTGCCACATTGCTTAACGTGCCGTTGTTGGCCTGATAAGTAAAACTGTCAGTGCCGCTGAAGCCTGCAGATGGTTGATATGTGAAAGATCCAGCGGAGTTTAAAACGAGGGACCCGTGCGAAACGGTTTGAACCAGAACGGCTGTCAGAGGACCATTGCCTTTGTCGTTGCTGAGCACACCAGGCGCGGTCAGGACGAGAGTGGTGTTTTGCGCTGTGGAATACGCGTCATTGACGGCGACAGGTGGTTGGGCCTGGGCGGAATGGAGCATGGCATAGGCCTGGCTGACATCCAGCAGGCCATTTCCATAAGTATTATCGGCTCCCGGCGTACCCAGGTCCAACGCTGATTTTTCCAGAGTGGACTCCAGATCGGCCACCTTGGAAGCGGGAAAGGCGCTGAGCAGCAACGCGATGGCCCCTGCCGCATGAGGGCTGGAAAACGACGTTCCGCTCACAACATTATAGGAGTACGGAATCGTGCCGCCGTTGGTTCGATCCGCGGTTTTAACATTTACGCCCGGCGCGACCACAGTGGGATAAATAGAGCCGTCGCAGGAAGGTCCGCGGCTGCTGAAACCGGCGATGACCGACATGTCGTCTGTGGCCCCGACCGAGAAATTTCCGGGGTTGTTAGCCGGGGGCAGTGAAGTCGAAGGGGCGGGGCCGTTATTTCCCCCCGAAAAGATGACAGCGATTCCGGACTGCTCGAGGGCCTGGATGTCTTTTGCGAACTCCGTGTCACATGGATTTGCGGCATTGTCCAATGCCCACGAATTATTCACCACGTCAGGAGCGTCATTGGTAGCCGGGTTTCCGTCGGGGTTGAGAAGCCATTGAAAGCCTTTATGGATGTCGCTCACCTGGGCTTGCCCGGTGTTGGCATCGAAGATCTTTACAGCAATCCATTTCGCACCGGGGGCGACACCAATTGCCGTTCCCCCTGCGCTTCCTCCCACCATAATTCCCATCGTCCCGGTGCCGTGGCCTTCCGGGTCGTCAGGTGAAGCGTATTGCCCCTGGACATCATACCAGCTATTGCTTCCGCCGCGCCATTTGTCCTTCAAATCAGGATGATTCAGGTCCACTCCCGTGTCCATATTGGCAACGACGACGCCCTGGCCGATGTAACCCAGGTTCCAGAGGTCGGGAGCGTGGATGGCGTCTATGTTCCATTCGGGTGTCGCAGCAGGCGTAGCCGAAGTCACCGGTGGAACCGTCACAACCCGATCCAGCCGTATGCTTTCAACCTCCGGCTGACCGGCAAGTTCCTCGATCACCACAGGGGATGCACGCAGGGCCAATCCATTGATAATCCACAAGCTGTGTATGCGGTTGACTCCCCTGCTTTCAAGCATATCTATCAGGGGTTTGTGCTTCAGGTCTGCCTGGTCTTTTAGCGCCTGGACCAGCAGGCGCCTCCTGACGTTCTTGTCTGGGCTCGCAAAAAGCGCAGGGTTGACGTCATCGCGCAGCGTTACGATTACCGGTATTTCCTCATCACTGCGACTTGATTGCAGTACGGCCTGAAGCTCGGGAGCCGGCGCTGCCGCCTGAGATACTGCGCCAAGCGGGCATAGAAGCGCAAAGAAGGCTAAAATTAAAATGGCTGTATTGAGAGTTTTTGGACTCACGGTTATGTTTTCCACAATAATTGAGCAGGCTTCATAAAAGCGGCCGGTCCGCAAATCCTGCGGATTGACCCGGGAATTCCCCTTCACTATTGTACCATAAGGTTCTCTGCCTTGAAATCTCCAATGGTTACGGTCACTTTACTGCCCGGCCTAACCACCCCGGAGTTGGTGAAAAGAATGAAATAAATTCGGCCTACGGTTGGATCGCCCCTTGAGCGTTGAGCGCCAAGGCTGCTAACCGGGACACTGAACTTTGCACCGCTTGCCTGATCCACTAGATAGGCCTTTGCATCCTTCTTCATCAAGGGCTTTGCTTTCTCAGCGTCCACGACGCGATATCGGAAATCTATGAAGCTTCCGCCTGCGGTCAGGCGGACAGCCACCACCTGGACGCCCCATTTTTCCTGGAGGTTGGATTCATCTTTCGCCTCCGGTTGGGGCTGGGGCTGAGCTTCGGAGGGCTCCCCCACGGCCTGTTGAGGTTGAGCCTGGGTGGTCTGCGCAAGGGCGGTATGCGGCCCCGGTGCGATTACTATGTATAATGCGGCCAGGAAAAGGACTGGGAAAAGATATCCGGGGAACGCTTCACAGATTTTTTGTCGGGCCGGTTTGAGACT
>JBEKXG010000618.1:0-3055 GCA_049512295.1 Syntrophobacteraceae bacterium | reverse complement strand
CCGGTGTCGGGCGTGACCCACCTCGTGTGCACCATGGCCTCCCGCGCGGCCTTGACCACGTAGTCCTTAAGGCGCTGCCTGAAAGCGGGAACTTCCTCAGATAAAAGAGGCCAGGCGCCGATCAGTGTCTGGTAGAGAAAAATCTCTTCGTCAGGGTCCGGCGCCGGTCTCCCGCTGACCGAAATCTTTTTGGCCTCGTTGAGACTTTTCCACCTCTGAAGCAAATCCTCCCATTCCTCAACGATTTCAGAAAGCGTGTTTATGCGGGCGCGCACGTCTTCACTGCGCTTGGTGTCATGAGTGGAGGTCGCGTTCATGGTGAATGGCCAGTACCTCTGCCTTGCCCGGTTAAACTGATGGAACGCTTCCAGCGATGCGGGTTGAAAGCTTGTCCCCACTTCATTGATCGAGATCAGCGGGTTATAGACATACAGGGCGGTGTCCTCCAGCCCTTTTGCCATTATAGGACCGCTAAACTGCTGCCATCGCATCACGAAGTTGAGCCGTTCGTCCCTTTGTTCACCGGTCAGGTAAGGCTGGAAATCCATGAGCAGCAAACGGCGCATGAAACCCAGGGCCATAGGGTCCAGGGCAGGGTTTCGCCGGAGCACTTCCGACAGGGTCCGCTCCAGGTACCCCCTGTCCCGCTTCGAAAACCGTACAATTGCGGATATAAGTCCGGTAGACGGGCAGACAGGCGGTCACCTCCACCAATACATTGATCAGGTCGCGCCTTGATAGATCGTGCGCCTGCCGATCATGTGACGCCAGCAGGCCCAGATAAAAACCCAGATTTTCTGTTTCCCCGCCAAACAGAGTTTCCATGACCAGTTTTTTCTTCTCATAGACCATATCGGCTGCCGGCATTTCAGCTCAACAGGGTAGGCCCGAAGTCGAAGCTGATCCCGGCATAATTGTTCGGAAGCTCGATGATATGGCCCTCGCCGTCCAGAACACGAGAAACGGTATTTGGCGCATAACACTCTGTGAGAATTCTTTCATTCCAATCATGGTAAGGATACGCCGAGTCCTGGACTTCGATCGCCTCCAACCAGGGGTTTTCCCTGGGGGGCTGGTAAAAATGGCCGTGAATGCAGATGTATCTTTCCATCAGATGTTGTTCCGATCGAGAAAGAATGCAAACGAATGCGGCGCCAGGCTCAATGAGACTTCTTCACTTCCACCGATCACCGGCGGAACACGGCTGCCATGTCCGCCCCGGCGTTTTTCAGCCGAATCAAGCTCTTTGAGCCATGCGCCCGGCGGCCATGGGAGGGTTATGTTGCCTGCTGTCCGGTTGAAATGGAGTAAACCGACAACACCTGGCCCTTCACCGCCAAACCGGATGAGCAACACCTTCTCTACCTCATAAGATAAGACCTCTTTTATGCTGTTTGAAGCTGTGAATATTTTCCGGACCCGCAGCAATTCCCGGTAGAATCGCATAAGAACCTTGTGATCTCCCTCCAGCTTCAGACCGTGCTGAAGCTTACTGCGCTGAAAAGTCTCCTCTGCCCGGGGATCAGGCGGATCTCCCATCCGGCCAAAGGCCGCTAACTCCTCCATCCTGCCCTCTCGTACGGCTTCTATGAGGTCCGCGTCCGAGTGGCCACGAAGTACTGGAACGGTGCGGTCTCGCCGTACTCTTCGCCCATGAAAAGAAGTGGGATGAAAGGAGATAAAACTACCGCTGCCGCGGCCAGCTTCAACGATTCAAACGGGACCAGGCGGCTTTCAAAAGGGGACTACTTTCCACAGCTAAAGCATGAAGGCAAGGAGTTGGTGCGGGTGATCGGCAGCACCAGGGGGCAGAGGAACCGGGCCACTTACATGACCTACATTTCCGCCATCAGCTTCGCATCGGACTCCATTCATCTGACCAGCGCATATTTCGTTCCCGATAGGCAAACGCTACAGGTGCTTACCGACGCCGCTAAACGCGGGGTGGATGTGAAGATTATCCTTCCATCCGAAAGCGATTCGAGGCTGACTTTCTATGCCGGCCGCTCCCACTGCTCGCGGCTCCTGAGATCCGGGGTCAAGCTGTATGAACGCCGCAGCGCCATGCTGCACGCCAAGACCGCCGTAATCGACGGGGTTTGGTCTTCCGTAGGGTCCACCAACATGGACCTGTGGAGCTTTTTGAGAAATGACGAAGTCAATGCGGTGATTTTCGGCCTGGATTTCGCAAACCAGATGGAAGCCATGTTTAAACGCGACCTTGATGACTCGGAAGCGATTTCTTTGGAAAAATGGGAACGAAGGTCCCCGGGTGAGCGTATGAAGGAATTGTTCACTCGGCCCCTCGGTTATTGGCTGTGAGAATGGCCGGCTCCTTGATTGCCCCCGGAATGAGATCGATCGCTTTTTTCAGCAGTTCTATCGCTTCTTGTTCGAATCCCATTTTTTTCAAACAATTGGCACACTCAATATATGGCAGCTCATACCCCGGAAAGATACCGGCCGCCGCCTTGAAGCTCCCGATTGCTTCCGCCCCCATGCCCTTCGACAAATAGGCCCTGCCCAGGTGAATCCATGAGACTATGGAACATGGGTTCCTCTCTATTGCGTTTTTCAGCGTCTGGACCGGGTCGTTAGAAACGAAAGCCCCGAACAGGTACGGCATATATAGCGAAGGCTCTATCTCGATAGCTTCCAGGAACATGTTCCAGGCCTTCGACGGGTTTGATGGATCGGATGCAAGAATGCCGGCTAGCAAAAGAAGTTCGTAGCGCGTAGAACTTAGAAGCAGATGCCGGCCGGTTTTCCCGGCTCCCGCGCAGTTGCACAGACGCGCGAAAATGTCTGCCGCCCTGCCTCCGGGTAGTTTGCAACCCTTGTTTCCTTCAGCAATAATCTGGTCATTGCGTTTACCGGGGGCCGGGGGGACAGCAGCGAATGCGTCGCGCGCTGTAGCCGGAAGCAAGCTGCGGTAAAACTCTACCCGGTCTTTTCCACGGTCGATGCAGTTTCGTTCCCTCAGCACATATTCCCTGGCCGATGCCGACACGCTGATTCTTGCAGAGGCGTCTGAGACCAGGTGATCGAGCGTGGA
>JBEKXG010000617.1:0-3059 GCA_049512295.1 Syntrophobacteraceae bacterium | reverse complement strand
GTCGCGTTCAAGCGCTCACTGTGTTGGCTTCGTCGTCGCCTCCTCGACGTACCAGGTGTACGCCTCCGTCGTCTCCTTCTCGCCGTCTTGTGATCATCTTGAATGCAACTCCGTATGAGACTCCTCCCCCAACGCGAAGTGCGGCAGTGATAATAATAACAAATTAATTACGCTGCAATTTCTGGGTGCGGAAATGAGCAAAGAAGAAAGAATCGAGGCTATTTACGGTCCAGGTGCCAGATCCCATCCCAATCCCCGCCTGGATTTTCGGCAAGGCTGCGGCATCGGTCCGCATAGACCCTTGCGGGCGGATCGTCAGGCCGGCTTTGGAAGAGATCGAGGGCTTCCCGCCATCTCTTTTCAAGGCAGTAGGCTAGTGCCAGGCTGAATCTTTCGTTGTATGCGTCAGCGTCCGCTTCCGTCCCGGTAGGCTCGAATACCTCCACCGGCCTGGCGCGCCCCACCACGCGGACCAGGCCCAGCCTCCTGCCTGCGAACTTGCCGGAGGTCTTTTTCCAGGTTTCACCGGAGACCATTATCGGCGTACCGAAAAACTTGTTTGCCCCTTCAAGGCGTGAGGCCAGGTTGGCGGCATCTCCAAGGACCGTGTAGTCGAAGCGCTTAGCCGATCCCATGTTCCCGACAACGACGGCCCCGGTGTTTATGCCGATACGCATGCGAACGGGTGCGCCGGCCCGCATGCTGTACTCTTCCTGCCGCTCGCGGATTTTTTGCTGGCACTTCAGCGCCGCACGGCAGGCCCGCTCGGCATGGTCCGGCTGATCGAGGGGAGCGTTCCAGAAAGCGATGATCGCGTCTCCTTCGTACTTGTCAAGGGTGCCGCCTTCATCGAGGATGATGTCGGTCATATCGGACAAGACGACATTGAGGAGGCTGGTGAGGCTTTCCGGGTCGAGCCTCTCTGAAATGGTGGAAAAGCCCTCGAGGTCGGAGAAAAAAATCGTGAGCTCCTTTCGCTCTCCGCCCAGCTTGAGGTGAGAAGGGTCTTCCAGGATGCGCTCGATTACCGCCGGGCTGAGATAGTGCCTGAAAGCTTTCTTGATGAACGCTTTCTTGCGCCCTTCGGTGGCGTAATTGAGGACAATGGCTCCCGTGAGGGCAGCCAGTACGGCGATTTCCTGAACGACAACCGGCCACCAGAGCCCAAGGGGATAAGCCGCAAAACCGATGAACGCAGGCATGGGCGCCAATAAGGCGAACCCCAGAAGGCTGTGCCATGCGTTTGTTGCCAGCGACGCCACGGAAACGGCCGCAAGAATGCCAAGCATCAATGTCGAGAGCACCACGGCGACGGGCGGGGTGTCACGCAGGAAATCACCCGTAAGGAGATTGTCAAGCAAGGTGGCGTGGATTTCAACCCCGGGGCAGATGTTGCTCAGCGGCGTAGGCCTTAGGTCGACCAAGCCGGGGGCGCTGAAGCCGAAGAAGACATAGGCGTCTTTAAAAGTTTCGCTGCTTTCAACAGTATCCTTGCCGCCCGCTCCGGCAAGTATTTCCGACTCGATCACGGCGGCGGCGCTGTAGGATTGGAACACCCCCGAGGGACCCCGAAAGCGCAAAATCATTTTGCCCTCGCGGTCAAGGGGGATATTCCTGCCGCAAATCTGAAGACGGTCTGCCTCCCACTTTCCCGGGCACGCCTGCGAAGGCGATTTTGGGCCGGTCTCACCGGGGTTATTTGCGCATTGGATCCCGAAGGCCGCAAATCCCATGGATGGAATCGCTTTCCCGTCGAATATCCTGAGCAAATTCGCCCGGCGGAACACCCCGTCCATATCAGGGTCTTCTATCACGTTTGCCAGCACTGCCGCGCTTGAAGCAACTTCTTCGATCGGAAAAGTGGCCGATGCCCTCGTGGTTTTGTCTGCGGACGGACCCGCGATGCATTCTTGAAAGTTCTCTATGTTGAATGAGAGCCGGTAGGGAATCCGGGGGGGCCATGAAGTGGAAAAGTTCGCGTCCCGGTGCAGGCACAATGACCCCACAAAGAAGGGCGCGCGGCTGATCGCGGCTGCAAGCGCCCGGTCGTCGGCCATTCCATAGACTGAGGGTTCGGAGTACAGGACGTCGAAGATTACGGCTTTGGCGCCGTGCCGCGTGCAAAAATCGATAATAGGAGCATAGACCTCACGAGGCCAGGGCCATGAGAGGCCATTTTGCTTTTTGCCCCAATCGAGGCTCTGCTGGTCGAGCAGGATCATTTTGATCGAGCCGGTTGCAGGGCCCGGCTTTGCAAAAAACTGCACCCTCCAATTCCAGGCGGCGTACTCCAACCGGTCCAGAATGCCGGCATTCCATATGATAAGGGCAGCCAAGGCCGCCGCGGCCCCAATCAGGATACCTTCGACCAGCTTCCTTTTCATCCGCACAACCAAAAAAGATTGCTTCTCAAAGATTTGTCAGCGCGGCTTCGAACCTTTGCTGCCTTTCATGCGAAGCCGGTTTTGCTGAAACGCTGCCCACAAGGGGCTTTACGTCTTGAATGCGGTCATTGGGATCGGGGTGCGTTTTGGCAAAATCCATCCCTCCGGGCTTGAGCTGCTTCTTCATCTCCGTCAGCATGGTTATGAGTGCGCCGGGATCATATCCAACTCGCCTGAGAATGATGACGGCCCCTTTATCCGCCTCCCGCTCCAGGTCGCGTGAATAGCCGCTTTTCATGAGGGTGGAGGCGATGTCGGTAATCGATCCCTCGAATGCTTCGGTGAGCTTGGAAAGTTGAGCGGGGCCGTAGGATTTTGCCGCCTCGGTTGCGATTATGGTGAATGCGCTTGTCAGCCGGCTGTTCTTGATCGATCTCAGACCATGTTCTCCCTGAACGTGAGCTATTTCATGGGCAAGCACCGCCGCGAGATCGTCTTCCGTCTTGCACAGCCGCACCATTCCTCGCGTGACGAGTATCAGGCCGCCCGGGGCTGCAAACGCGTTGATCTCGGGTGAGTCGAGCATGAGGAAATGGTACCCCCCGAAAGTGTCAGGCCTGTCGGAAGCCTCGGCCAGGGTCTGTCCGAGGGTGTTCAGGTACATGTTGAACCGAT
>JBEKXG010000616.1:0-4946 GCA_049512295.1 Syntrophobacteraceae bacterium | reverse complement strand
ATCTACAGTGTAATGGCATATAAATATTGAAA
The DNA here is from genome assembly GCA_049512295.1 of Syntrophobacteraceae bacterium. Taxonomy (GTDB): domain Bacteria; phylum Desulfobacterota; class Syntrophobacteria; order Syntrophobacterales; family Syntrophobacteraceae; genus SbD1. The sequence goes on along the minus strand of JBEKXG010000616.1, from coordinate 4,914 downwards.
ATACTACTTGAAATTAAGTAGTATTTCATACATAGTGCTATGCATGGATACTGAAAAGAGCTTTCCCGGAAAAATCATCGAACGGCAACGCGGCAGCAGGCGCTATTACTATTACTCGCGCTCATCCCGTGTCAAGATTGATCCCGAGGCCCAAGGGAAGGGCAAAGGGAGCGGCAAAAGTAAGGTGGTCAACGAACAGATTTATCTTGGGACCGCCGAAACTGTTCTCCATAAACTCCTTGATCAAAATAATGTCTACGACCCCGTCCAAATCCAGAAAAAGGACTTCGGTCTGCCGGTGGCTCTCTTTGAAATGGCCGAGAGGATTGGCCTTAGGGACGTAATCGACCAGGTGGCTCCGGGCGAGGTGGAAGGTATCCCCATTTCCGACTTCCTCCTGATCGCGGCCATCAATCGGGTCGGTAACCATACTCCCAAGGAAAGCATGGGGAAATGGTATGAAAAGACAGTGCTTCCGAAAATTCAAAAGGTAAGACCGGGCCGGCTCGACAGCCAAAGCTTCTGGTATGCATATGATAAACTCGTAAGCGAGGCCGGCATCCGTCACGAAAAGGAACTCCGGGGCCTTGCCCCAAACGAAAAACTCGATATGGACGAACTGGAAGCCCTAATCGATGACTCCAAAATTGAGGCTATCGAAAAAGGACTTTGGGCAAATCTTCTGAGTGAGTTTGGCTTTATTCTGGATGCGGTCCTCTATGACACCACTAATTTCTACAATTTCTGCCAGCCCGATACGGGCAACTGTCTCTCACAGTACGGGAAAAATAAGGAAGGCCGCGATGACAAACGCCAGGTGGGGCTCCAGATGGCGGTACTGCGGGACTTGGGCATTCCGATTTTCCACGGAGTCTATTGCGGCCACAACCAAGATGCGAGCCTTTTCCCTTCGGCCATCCACAAGCTCGTGGCGAGATACCATGAGGTTGCCGATAAAACGCAAAGCCTGGTAATGGTCTTCGACAAAGGGAATAACTCGAAAGACAATTTTGCCCTTCTCAACGGAGGGCATATTCACATTGACTTTGTTGGCACCCTCACCCCGAGCCGGCATCCGGACTTGCTCCGCATTCCGTTGGATCACTATAAGGAAATCTTCGGTCAGTTTCAGGTGCACTCTACTAAGAAAAAGGTCTTTGGCGAAGAGCGAACCATTGTGCTCACTTATAACCCGGCTACGGCTAAGCGCCAGGAGCGAATCTTCGAGTTCCAAATGAACCGGGCCATGAGGGAAGCCAAGGCCTTCTTCGAGACCATTGCCAAAGAGCCCACCCTGGAAGTCGAGGCTCAGATGAGGGCCTATCTTAAAACCCACCTGGTGGGCACCTCACGGGCGCTTCGCTACTATGACTTCAAGGTCCGGCATAATGGCTGGCGCAATATGTTCAGTATGAAACGCAAACGAGCCGAAGTAGCGGCAAAGAAAGCCGCCTTTGGCAAGAAGATTGTATTTACCAGCCTGAAGGGCGCCCCGACAGAAACTATTCTCGATTATCAAAAGTCCGGCTGTCAAATCGAGGACGGCTTCCATCATATAAAAGATCGAGACCTGGTGGCGTATCATCCGGGTTATCACTGGACGGATTCAAAGATCCGGGTGCACGCTTTCGTTTGTGTTCTGGCCCTCCTGTTGCTGAAGCTTCTGCAACACGTAGCCAGGCAAAACGGTCTCGGAATGAGCTGCAAAGTGCTCATTGAGGAGCTTGAAGAAATCACCATGGTGATCCTGATCTATCCGGATCGGAAAACAACCAGGAAAATCACCACGCTCTCAAGGGTGCAGCAAGGCCTGTTCGACCTGCTCGGTCTCGGCCGCTATACCTGATCTCTGTTCGACCTGCTCGGTCTCGGCCGCTATACCTGATCTCCCACAGATTATGTGCTTACACAATAGTCACTGTTAAATTAACAACTTACAGCATGCGCGAAGGAGGATCTAGAAAACTCAAGCATGAGGTAGGGCCCACAACTTTTTGGCAACAGCATGTAGGCATCATCTGCCGTTTTAATGGTGTAAGGGTCTATTATTGACTGAGGGTCTATTATGCCGTCTTTTCTCTTTATATGCTCAACTACTTGGACCAATTTCTCTTTTTGTTTTTCGGTTATTCGAAACAACAAAATAGTTATTACATGCAAATAGGCTAGGCCAATTATTGCGGCGATCTGAAATGAAAGGAAATACCATGCGGCAGTAAAGATCAGGGGCCATGTAGGGAATAATCGCAAAATCTTCATGAGATTCCTCCTCGTTTACGCGGATATCAGCCAGAGAATCCCATTATTTGTCGGAATCTCTGTGAGTATCTCCTAGGGCATCCATAGGTGCCCCAAGAATCCAACCTTCTTCTTCGATACATACTCTAAGCTGCTGATTGTCCAGACCATTCGGTGGACCAAAAAATCGGCCGAGCGTGCCATTCTGATCTCAATTGGCAGCCCACTCACACATGGCGCGAACTTGTGCCTGATCAGGAACGAGACCTGGATTTGCAGCCATTAAAGCCAGCGCGTTCAGCCTCACAACTCCTGGCCAAATCTCAGCATGCAATATGAATGGTCCTTGACCAGGCGAAGGGCTGGTCACGAACTGCGTTTCGAAAGGCCAGACTTTACTAAACATATTCAGTCCAAGATGGTGGCGCAGCATGTACAAATATGGAATGCCTACCAATGCTTGACCGCCAACACTTCCCCTTCCGAACAGCTTCCACGCTTCCTGTATTCCTGGTAAACGCGTTTCAACAATACGAAGCCGCTCCAATGAAACTCCGCGCATTGCATTAAAGGAAAATCCCGGCGAAAAGGGTTGTAGATTTGCTATTCCGGCTCCAACCGGACATCCCCAGAACGGCCCCGAATTCGTACCTCCAGCAAGGGTATTCAGTTGACCAGCGACCACGAACCGATTGTTTACGTTTAATACATTGTCTTGTACGTTCTTTGCCAGGTATTTCCATACCGCCCTCCATGATTGAGGGCCAACTGGAAGACGTAAAGCTCGATTAAGGCCAGATGGGTAGCCGTATGGAAAGTCAAATCCAACGAGCACGCGGTGCCTATTCTTGATATGTTCCAACAGTCGACAGGTGAGAGAAGAAACACCTTCATAACGTGTCCGATAAGATGTCTCATTCGCGCTGTTGGGAGGAATTCGCTCGCCTATCCAAACTTGGTTCACTCCTGGTCCTATGGGCGCGGGCTTGTTAGCGGCGCTCCAATCAATAAAGATATATGCATCGAATAGAGCCAAAGGTCTACTCCCGAGATGAGCTGCCAGAATAATGAAGAGACGTGAGATACCATTCGCACGGCATCTTCGACCCTTCTTTAACCACCTGACCTAACGATGTAGACCCCGGACCTAGCCATATAGACCTCTTTGCCGGTGGCAAGGTCAAGATAGACGTCCTTTCCAGCCTCATGTCTCACAAACTTCATCCTTTCGGAGACCTCTGCACTCTCGACGAACTTGAACTTAGCAGTAAGTGAATTTTCGTATCGCCATCCTGGCGGTGTCGCAAGTGCTAAACCCTTCGTTGGAAAATGAATTCCTCGGCCCATTCTTTCGCCCTCGAACAGCCAACAGGCGGCCACCTTGTTGCCTGAGCCTCCGAGTTCTACGATGGAAAACTCAAGCCAATCGGCAGGTGATGTTGGACCACGCAATTGATCGACCACTGCGATATCAACCGCATGCCGATCATGAAGAAATGTTAATCCGCCATTCTCGAGCAACCGGACAAATACTTCGACATCGGCTGGCGACATAAATCCCACACGAGCGATGTCGTCGTCGGCACAAAGAGTGCTGTTCGGCACGGTGCTTTCGAATCGATGCCAACCGCCAGAGAACCTTTTATTAATTGCATCGCGCCGTACAATGACAGAAATTGCCTCCACAAGAACAGCCATAATGTCTCCGAGAAAAGCCCAGCCTGCCAAACTCATCCGAGGAGATACCGGTCCGATTGCATGCTCGACGTTCCTACGCACATTGACATCGGGTGGAATGGGCCTACTTAAGGCAGTGGTCCATACTTTTCACAAATACCATAGTCGAAACCGCAGTACACTGTCTTTTCAAGAATCAAGAGAAGAATTTTATTGAAGGCCCCACTCTTGCCTGTAAACCGCTTTTCCGATGGGCCGGGTTCTTATAGGGGTTGGGTCCAGTAAATGGCTGAGAGGTGGCAGATTTTGGTTAGCAGTTCCAAGGGACCGGGAGGGCAGGAAATGGTGGCGAATGGCGGCCCCATGTTTTACAAAAGCTTGGTTGCGTACAGGATGGTGCCGAACTTAGTTTGATTTCTGGAACCTTGTTGCTACAATAGCTACAGGAGGTGACACGATGCAAGTAGGCATACGGGATTTAAAAAACAAGCTGACCCACTATCTTGAAATGGCCAAGAGGGGTCACGCCATCATCATCACGGACAGGGGAGCGCCCGTGGCAGTTTTGCATAATCTCGATCAAATAGAGGAGGAAGCCGGGCCCGAGGAGCGTCTGGCTTATCTTGCCGGACAGGGTTTTCTCACCTTACCGAAGACGCAGGAGGAACCGGCATTTGCGCCGGTTGAAAGAGCGAAGGCAAAAGGTGGGCCGGTATCCGAGACGATCATCAGGGAGCGCAGATGATCTACTTTGACAGCAGCGCTCTAGTCAAGCGCTACATAGAAGAAGAGGGAAGTGACAAAGTCAATGCCTTGCTCAAGGAAGGATCGATTGCGGCTGCTTCTAGACTGGCCTACCCTGAGATCCTGGCGGCAATCACGCGCAGGCACAAAGCTGGAGAGATCGAAACCGGCGCGTTCGAGCGAATAAAAAAAGCCTTTAGAGCCGATTGGGCATCCCTTGTTGTTGTAGAAGTACATAAGGAGGTTTTCCAGTTT
>JBEKXG010000615.1:0-3487 GCA_049512295.1 Syntrophobacteraceae bacterium | reverse complement strand
ACCCGGCGCCAACGGGCTCGAAGTCTCCAAGGGTGTCCGCAAGACCATGGAGGACTTGAAGCAAACCATGCCCGACGGCATGGAGTACTTAATTGCCCTGGACACCACGGATTTTGTGCGGATCTCTATCGAAGAGGTGATCCACACCCTTTTCGAGGCGATATTGCTGGTAGTGCTGGTCGTTTACCTCTTTTTGCAGAGTTTCCGCTCAACGATTATTTGTACGGTCGCGATCTTCGTTTCCCTGATCGGCACGTTCTGCGGGATGCTGGCGCTGGGTTTCTCCATCAACCTGCTCACGCTGTTCGGCATTGTGCTCGCCATCGGCATGGTGGTGGATGACGCAATCGTGGTCGTGGAGAACGTGGAGCGGAACATGGTGAAGGCCCGCCTCCCCCCCAGGGAGGCCACTATCAAGGCTATGGAAGAAATCGGCACATCGCTCATCGCAGTCGTGCTGGTCATGGCGTCGGTTTTTATCCCGGCCGCATTCCTTCCCGGCACAACGGGTCAGCTCTACAAGCAGTTCGCGATCACCATCGTCATCTCCGTGGGTCTATCCGGCTTTTTTGCGCTTACACTCACTCCGGCGATGTGCGGGCTCATGCTCAAGCACTCCAAGCCGCCCCGGAAAGGCCCTTTCGCGTGGTTCAACCGCCAGTTCGACCGCTTTACCGTGGTTTTCGGCGATGCAGTGGTGTTGATGATAAAGCGGATGAGCGTGGCGTTCGTGGTCCTGGCCTTTCTGATATGGGGGCTGGTGCACCTGTTCCGCACGACTCCGACGAGCTTCGTACCCAACGAGGACCAGGGCTACGTGATGGCCCAGATCATCATGCCCGATGCCGCCAGTCTGATACGCACTTCTCAGACTGCGACGCTTGTGGACGAGTTGTTCGCGAGTGATCCGGCGGTAGCCGACCGGACGATCGTCAACGGCTACAGCATTATCGACGGCCAGTATAAATCCAACGTGTCGACTTTTTTCGTTACTCTCAAAGATTTTAAGGACCGCTACTCCTCGAGCGAGCGTGCCCGCAGGGAAAACTCCGAAGCCGTGCTTATGAAGGTCGCCGCCGCCGCGCGGAACATCAAGACAGGGCTCATGATCCCAATCTCACCCCCGGGGATCCCCGGCATCGGGACAACGGGCGGGTTCGAGTTCTGGGTCCAGGATAAGCTCTCCGGTAACCCGGCACGTCTATACGATATCACCCAGCAGTTTCTCGACAAGGCCGGCGCGCGGCCCCAACTTTCCGATCTGAGCACCACTTTTCGCGCCTCCTCGAAACAGTTGAAGGCGGAAGTCGACCGCTCAACGGCCGTGCTCCTCGGGGTCCCGGTAGGGGATGTGTACAGCGCCCTTCAGGCCCAGTTCGGCTCAATCCAGGTCAGTCAATTCAACCAGTACAGCCGCGTCTGGAATGTCGTTCTTCAGTCCGACGCTCCATACCGCCGGGACCCCAGCGACATCACCCGGTTGTACACAAGGTCCGTCAACGGCAAGATGGTTCCGCTGTCGGCCATGGTTAAGACCAGTTACGTCAGCAACCCGGACCTTGTACCACATTTCAACGGCTTCCCGGCGGCCCAGATTACCGGCAACGCCGCACCAGGATACAGTTCGGGTGAAGCGCTCAAAGCGATGGAAGAGGTCGCGAACGAGGTGCTCCCCAGCGGCTATGGCTATGCCTGGTCAGGCATGGCTTTCGAGGAAAAAAAATCGGGTGGGACTTCCGCATCGGCCTTCGTATTCGGCCTCATAATAGTATTCCTCGTTTTGGCTGCTCAGTTCGAGTCGTGGACCCTGCCCGGCTCCGTTATGACGGCCGTGCCCTTCGGGATTCTCGGCGCCCTGGCCTTTAACGCGATGCGCGGTCTCGATAACGATGTCTACTTTCAGATCGGCCTGCTGGTGCTCATAGGCCTTGGTGCAAAGAACGCGGTTTTGAGGGTCACCTTCGCGGTCGACCTGCGCAAACAGGGGCTCTCGATCATGGACGCTACGATCCAGGCCGGCGAGGAACGGTTGAGGCCGATTATCATGACTTCGCTCGCGTTCGTATTCGGAGTCTTGCCCCTTGCCATCGCGACAGGCGCTGGCGCAAACGCTCGTCACTCGATCGGCACGGGCATTATGGGCGGCATGATCGGCGAAGCCACCCTCGCCATGCTCTACGTGCCGCTCTTCTTCTACATTTTCGACAGACTGAGTGAGCGCTCCGCCGCAAAGAAAGAGCCTGAGGCGGGCGGCGGAGGTCCGCCGGCCGCTGTGCCTGATCAGAACCCGGAGGGAGAGTGACATGCGCAGGTTTGCTGTGTTTGCAATTACGGCCTTGCTGGCAGGCTGTATGCTCGGTCCCGATTACCGCCGCCCACCGGTGGACACTCCTCAGTCCTTCAGGTTTGAAGAAAAGGACGCACGCGATACCGCCAACACCGATTGGTGGAGGCAGTTTGAAGACGGCGTACTCGACTCGCTGATTGCCGAGGCTCTGGCAAACAACAGGAACGTCAAGATCGCTGCCGCCAACATCGAACAGGCCGTGGGAGTGCTCATGCAGACCCGCGCACCGTTGTTTCCGCAGATTAGCTACAGCGGAAGCGCGACGCGCGAGCGGCTGAGTGAGAGGACCGCGACCCCGTTAACCGGTCTCCCGAACCCGCAGACGTCCTTCCAACTACTCGCAGGCGCCAGTTGGGAGATCGATTTGTGGGGCCGAATCAGGCGGCTCACTGAGTCCGCCCAGGCGAGCCTGTTCGCCACCGAGGAAGCCCGCCGGGGCGTTATTCTTTCCCTGGTCGCGTCGGTGGCGAGCAGCTATATCCAGCTCCTGGCCCTGGACGATCAGCTAGAGATAGCCGTGCGTACGCTGGGTGTCTTCGGGGAGTCGGTCAGGCAGTTCGAGCTAAAGTTTAAACACGGTCAGGTCTCCGCGATGACCGTCGAACAGTCGAAATCTCAGTACGAAACCGCGGCGGTGGCGATTCCGCCGATCAAGTCCCAGATCGTACAGACCGAAAATGCCCTGTGCATCCTTCTCGCACGGCCCGATCTCCCGCGGCAAGGCGCTCTCCAAGCTTTCTGTCCCCGCCGTCCCATCCGGCCTTCCGTCGCAGTTGCTCGCGCGAAGGCCCGACATCGCGCAGGCCGAGCAGAACCTGATTGCCGCGAACGCCCAGATCGGCGCGGCCAGGGCGCTTTATTTCCCCACCATCTCACTTACCGGCGCCTTCGGCACGGCCAGTTCCGACCTGTCCAACCTCTTCAGCGGTCCTGCGCGGATGTGGACTTATGCCGGGTCTTTTACCGGGCCGATTTTCACCGCAGGATTGATCGCCGGCCAGGTAAAGCAGGCCGAAGCCACGCAGAAAGCTGCGCTTCTGTCTTACGAGAATGCCATTCAAAGCGCCTTCGCGGATGTGGAAAATGTCCTCTCGTCCCATGCGGAATTCATCGACCAACTCGAGGCTCAGGGGCGGCTCG
>JBEKXG010000614.1:0-3102 GCA_049512295.1 Syntrophobacteraceae bacterium | reverse complement strand
AGGTGAAGAGGTAGTCGGTAGTGTAGACCACATTCGGAAGCGTCGCGGCATATTTGGTAACTTCCTGAACGTTCACCACCGAAGCGATGTTTATACCGCAGTTGCAAACAAAGACACCGATCCTGGGCGCCTCCTCCGAGATCTCTTTCTCGATAGGGACTTCCCTTATCTTAACCTGCGAACCCCTTGCCGGGGCAAGGTCGATTGCCGCCGCGCAAGCCGCCGCGCTCGCCTCCATGACTGAGGCCGGGATGTCTTTGGGACCCTGGAACAGACCGCAGACGTACATTCCCGGGCGGGAGGCGTTTACCGGAGTGAACCCGCCGGTTGACGCAAAATTGTGATCCGTCACCTCGATTCCCAGTCGTTTCGCCAGTTCGACGGTCTCCGGCGAGGTTTCCACCCCTACCGAGAGGACAACCATATCGAACTGTTCTTCAAGCTGCTCTCCGGCTTCATTGGCGTACTGGATCGAGACGCTGTCGCTTCCCTGAACGGCGTCCACCGTGTGTACACGCGAGCGTATGAACCGGACTCCGTGCTTCTCGCGCGCCCGGTTGTAGTATTTCTCAAAATCCTTTCCGTAGGTGCGCATGTCCATATAGAAAATGGCGGTGTCGAGGCCGTCGGGACAATGCTCCTTGGCGACCATAGCTTCCTTGATCGCGTACATGCAGCAGACGCCGGAGCAGTAGGAGTGGGCTCCATGCTGGCGGTCTCTGGAGCCGACGCACTGAAGCCATGCTATCTTTTTGGGTTCCATATGGTCTGAGGGCCGCACGAGGTGCCCCTGAGTGGGTCCGGAGGGCGAAAGATAACGTTCGAACTCCATCGAGGTCACCACATTGGGGAATTTCTTATACCCGTAGGTGTCGAGCTGAGATGGATCGAAAGCTCTAAAACCGGGCGCGGCGATGATGGCGCCGACGTTTAGTTCCAGCTCTTTGGGCTGTTCCTCGTGATCGATAGCGTTTGCGAGGCAGGCTTCGACACACTGGTAGCACTCCGAGCACACGGCGCAGCTAAGGCAGCGGGCAGCTTCGGCCCTGACTTGCTCTTCGGTAAAGCCTAACTGGACTTCTTCGAAATTGCCGGTGCGGATTTCGGGAGAAACAACAGGCATGCGCGCGCGCGGGATTCTGTCATAGCCTTCGGTCGATACTTCCCGGACCGCTTCCCATTCCTTTTCGCGCCCGGCGCTCAGATCTTCCCCGCAGATGTATCGGCCAATCGAAATGGCTGCCTGCTTGCCCGCTGCAATCGCTTCGATTACCGTCCTGGGGCCGGTCACCGCGTCGCCGCCCGCAAAAATGTCAGGATCGTGGGTTTGCAGGGTGATGGGGTCAATTCTCATCGTGCCCCAGTCGGTAAGCTTGCAGGCGCACTCTTCGGTGAGGCACGCCCAGTCGGATTCCTGGCCGATGGCCGGAACGACCGCGTCCACTTCCATTATGAACTCGGACCCCGGAATGGCCACAGGCCGCCTTCGCCCGCTTGCGTCCGGCTCACCGAGCTGCATCCTCACGCATTCAACAGCCTTTACCCGCCCGTTTTCCCCGATGATTCGCCCGGGGTTAGTGAGGGTCAGGATCTCGATGCCCTCTTCACGGCACTCGTGGATCTCTTCCTCGTTGGCGGGCATTTCCTTCTCGCTTCGGCGATAGAGAATAAAGGGCTTGCTCGAGCCGTTGCGAAGGGCCGATCGGACGGTATCCATCGCGACGTTTCCCCCTCCGATGACCGCGACGCGGTCGCCAAGGGAGACTTTTTTGCCGAGGTTTATGTCTCTTAAGTATTCGACGCCCGGGACCACCCCTTCGAGGTCTTCGCCGGGGATGCCGAGCGCCTTGCATTCCTGGGCGCCTATGCCCATGAAGAAGGCCTTATACCCCTCGGCTCTCAGTTGAGAGATGGTAAAGTCTTTGCCGATTTCCACCCCCGTTTTGAACTCTACGCCCATATCCCGCATGACCTGGATTTCGGCTTCGATTATGTTTTTCGGGAGCCTGTAGGAAGGAATGCCGACCGTCAGCATGCCTCCGAGCACCGGCAGTTTTTCAAAAACCGTTACCCGGTAGCCCTCGGTCGCCAGGTAATAGGCGCACGACAGGCCTGCCGGACCGGAACCGATGATTGCAACCTTTTCGCTGCGTTTCTCTTTTATCTGCGGAACGAACCTGGTTTCGGAACTCAGATCCAGGTCGGCCAAAAAGCGCTTGATCGAATCGATTGCCACCGGCTCGTCAAGCTCGCCCCGCATGCAGGCGGATTCGCAGGGATGGTGGCAGACGCGGCCGCAGATAGCGGGCAGGGGGTTTTCTTCCTTGATGAGCTTCAAGGCCTCCTGGTATTTGCCTTGGGCGGTCAGCGCCACATAGCCCTGCACCGAAATGTGCGCCGGGCAGGTCGCCTTGCATGGGGAGATGCCGCGCTTTTCAATCGAAAACGCGCCCGGCACGGCCTGGGCATATCTTCGGAATGCCGCGCGGCGCTTGTTCAGCTCCATGTCGTATTCGTTGTTGCGCTCGACTGGACAAACCTGGGCGCACTCACCACAGCCCGTGCACTTGGAAATGTCGATATAGCGAGGTTTTTGCAAAAGCTTCACCTGGAAATTTCCAGGCTCGCCGGTGACTTCCTGAACCTCCGAAAGAGTCAAAAGCTCGATGTTGAGGTGCCGGCCGACCTCGACCAGCTTGGGGGAGATAATTCACATCGCGCAGTCGTTGGTGGGGAAGGTCTTGTCGAGTTGCGCCATTACCCCGCCGATGGATGGCTGTTTTTCGACCAGATATACGTAATAGCCGGAATCGGCAAGATCGAGCGCCGACTGCATCCCGGCGATTCCGCCTCCAATCACCATAACGGCGCCAGTCACTGGCTTCAAAGCATTTTTCTCACTCATCAACGTTCACTCCTAAGCCTTTCCGAATCGGAAACTGCTGGTGTCTTATCCGGGGTTTCCAGATGATCTACGGTAACAGACGTTTCCACACCCGTCAGCGCGCGGCCTGTAAGCACAATGCCGGCACGGGGGCAGCCTTGCGACGATAATCACAAACCTCGACGGCACTCGTTCCCGACAGGGCTGCGAAATAGAAG
>JBEKXG010000613.1:0-5115 GCA_049512295.1 Syntrophobacteraceae bacterium | reverse complement strand
TCTTCTCTAAGATTATCAAGGTCGAGCTTCGGGAGGAAGACCTCATTAAAATTGCCTTCCCCATCATCAACCGTAAAGACCTTTTCCGGCCTATACTGAACATATAGTTCAACAAGCTGGTACGCAAGTTCAGACATGGCGTTTCGGGAATTGTTAATAACCAAGTCAAAGTGCCGACCTGACTCCTGTAGAAGAGCCAATGTGCCTGTCGCCGTGGCGCGACTCTTGAGCGAGGACGATTCTTTACCCAAGGTATAGTCGGTGACTTTCGTTCTGCGTTCATGATAGTCCTTTAAAAGAGTGTGAAGTATGAAGTTGCTCTGGTGGACATCACCCAAAGAAAACTCTTGAAGATCGGAAGGGTCGTCCAACCAAAAGACTTTCCCAGGATACGCCTTGCCGATGTCTCTCTTGGCCCCTCTGCGGCCCTTGAAGCACTTGATATTAGCGATGGTCATATTGTCTATAGCTTGATTGAAAGTGGTGTTTATCGCGTCTTGAAGGTGCTCAGACTGCTCACAGATGCCTTTGCCGTGGACTCTCTTGACCCTCGCCTGATAAGCGTTCTTCACGAAAGGTCTGCGGCCATGCTGGTATGGGAAGTAAATCCACCGGAGGATCGTGCGGGTCTCTTTGTGGATAGTCATTACCGTAGGCTCTGCGAACCCATCATTGTCTATGTCGTAATCGAAGTAAACCTCGTAGCATAGGTATTCTGCGAGAGCTTCAGGAGAAGTACGCTGCATGTTCTCGACTTCGGTTTCCTTAACCTGTGTTAAGTCTTGGCCGCTGTCAGGATCGGTAGTCGTGACGCGGGGGGATTTTTTCACCTTATCTACGTCTTTGTAAATCCCCATCGACTCTCGGGCCTTTAGGGTGTTCCAGTGGGGATAAATCCGGTGTGCAAGGAAAGCGCAGGTCTGGATGTCTTCAGCGTTCGTCGGGAAGATCAAGTCTTCGATGGACACGACATCCGCTGCCGCGTCGTCGAACTCTGTGAATTTATCTTTTCCTTTTTTCTTCTTCTCGTATTTCCAGTAGACCTTCAGGAAGCCCGTACCCATCTTGTTCTTTTCGAGGAGCCATTGAGCTATGGTCTCATACGCCGAGATGACGTTGACCATGACCTGTTCAAGAAACCTTTCGAGTTGAGCGCAGTCATCCGCGTTCACTCTTTTCTTTTTGGGCCGGACCTGGATATAGGGATGGATGCTTAGAAGGGTGTTGACCTCTCTCGAATGGATAGTTTCAACCGCAATAGCAGAAAGCGGCACAGAGATGTTGGATGCGTTCTCCCACGGGAAGTCTTTCTTTTCAGGAAGTATCTCCTCATACTGTTCTATCCATTTTCTCCAGCGGACTTCGAGGGCTTGCCGATCTTTTAGGGCAGTCTCGATCTGTAGCTCGACCCATCTATAGGCGGCTGCTTCGACTTCAGGCTTGACCTTCACCCTTAAAACGCTGGTGTCAAGTGCTTTTTTAGCCATCACTTTTTCCCGGTTTTTCTGGTCATGGACTTCCTTTTATTTACCGTCGCATAGCCCACGGACTTAGCTTTCTTCGCTGGCATGCCTTTCTTCTTCTCGCTGGCGGCTATGTGCGCGGCCATCCGGTCCTGTTTTTTGGTGAAGCGGCTTTTGCCCGGCATTACCTCACCCCCATCGAGGTCGATCCTTTAATCTTGATGGTCTGCTTGCTGCCGCCTTTTTTGACTTTCTTCATTGGCCGCGTAATTGCTTTAGCTTTCCCGCCGCGTGGCATAGTAGCCTCCTTAATGCTGGTAGATGTAGAGAGTCCCGGCGCACATGCAGTCAATAAAAATGTTGTTCCACCACATCCCCATCTGGTTAAGGGTCTGGCTCTGGCCGGAGACTTCAACGTGGAGGTTGAGATAGGTCTGGCCGGAATAGTTCATCTTCCGGATCACTACCCCCGAGGTGCTTGAGATGTCCGGCTGCTCCCAATAGATATACTTGATTTTCCTGTTGGAATTGTCCAACAGATCACCCCCTGAGCCTCAAATGCCCTCTAAGCGTTATCCACGCTGCGATTAGGTAGTTTACCAAAAGTATAATTGGCGCGGATGCGGTTCCGATGTAACCAGAAGAAGCTATCCGAACATCGAGTTCAGCCGCTGTATTATACCAGTAACCATCCGTCGCCACCGATTTCGTATCGAACATGCTTCCCTCTTTGCCTCTCGTTTCGAAACTTCATCTTCATGGGCTTCTTTAACTGCTTGGTGGATGATGACCGGCAACGACTCAGCCACGGCTTCTTTGACCGCCTTGGAGACCACCATCCGGATCGCTTCAGGAACATGGTCGAGGATCATGCCCGGCTTCAACCCTAAAATTGTCTCGATCTCGTCAAGTTGCGCTTCATCCACAACCGCGTGGCTCAGTTCGTGGACATCCCTGAAAGTCCGGTTCTCTCGCTCAAACTTCTCCAAGACATGAGCAACGCACCGGAGGTCAAGCCCTTGGCTCTTGAACCACCAAAAGAGCTTGACTTCGTGGTGATCGTATTTTTTGAGGTAGTCTCTTATCATGCCATTTTCAGGAGAATCGCTTTCCTGTCGTTCTGCGGTATACCAGAAACATTGGTATAGGCGCAATATAAATCATTGAATACGCCTATGCAAGAGGCAATGTCGTCCACCCGGAAAACACCGGAAGTCTGCCCTAATTGAGCAGCTACTTGGGTGTCAGACAGCCCATACGAGTAGACGTACCATTTCTTGTAAGCGTCGTTCGCAGCTTCCAGCGCAGTGTTGAGTTGTTGCGAAACGCCCTGCATGTAGCTTTGCCATTGTTGCATAGTCATGTCATTTGAATACATTTATCCACCTCTAGTCCGCTTAGTGGACCCTGCGTCATCTGTAAGCGTCCAGTAAGCCGATACGTTTGTCAAGTCTGATTTCAGATAGAGCCTGTTCGGAGTATAAGTTTTGTCGATTACAAGGTTCTCCCATCCGAACCACCGGATTAATTTGATGCTGTGCGCGAGAGTGCCGGAGGTAAGAGAATCGGTGTCGTTCACGCTGATGAGGGATACCGCTGAAGGGACTCCCGATACAGCAACTAAAACGGGCAAGAACCCGGACGCTATTGCTACGGGGGTTCCGGAGACTGCGGCTAGGATAGGAGCAAAGCCCGAGGCGACAGCAGTCGTAGTGCCTGAAGCTGCCGTGAGCACAGGGGCAAAACCCGAAGCGACATTGTTCACCACCCCGGACACCGCAGTTAATATCCCCAGTTCCGCAGATACCGAAGTCAGGGTCGCCAGTCCGGACACGTTGACAGCAAGGCCGGACACAGCGGCCAAGATAGGGGCATAACCTGATGCTTGCGCAACCGGCAAGGCAGATACAGCCGTAAGGACTGGCAGGAACCCGGAGGCCACATTGTTTGTTATGCCTGAGATCGCGGTGAGAAGCCCTGCCTGACCGGAAATAGTTGCATATCCTCCAGAGAGCATGACTGCTCCAAAAGTGGTTGAAGAGGTGTACGTCGCTGGCAAGCTATTCCAGACCTGCCCTGCTATGCTCGATACATTGACAGCCACCGTTGCGTTTTGGAGATTGGCAAAAGTCGCCGTGGAGGTGTAGGTCGCCAGCAAAGTGTTCCAAGTCTGCGCGGCGATGCCCGAGACATTGGGGACTGAGGAAACGGCAACAAGGATGGCGTTGTTCCCTGAAGCATCGAGCGAATGGCAGAACCCGGAGAAGGCTGCAAAACTGGAAATGTCTGCGGTCTTGGCTACTCCAGACACAGCGGCAAATCCGGAGATGTCGGCGGTGTGGGCAATTCCTGAAATGTTGGAGTTGAGAACAGGGCCGGAAAGGTTGTAGCCGAGGAGCATTTGGTCGAGGCATCCGGAATTGGCCGTCACTCGGATTATCCAAGAATAGCAGGTCATTTCTGTAGAAGACAGAGAGGCTATTGTATAAACCCCATTTCCAGGGATGCCAGATATTCTTCCCCCTATCCCGCTCCAGTTCTGACCGTTAATTGAGATCATCCCTGAGAGTTGCCCGGTATCATAACCTACGGCATACGTCCCGCTGGCAGTCCTTAGTGGGAACGAAAGGCCGGATAAAGGTGTGGCATAAAGCCATTGATAAGCCATTTCAGTCCCTTAGTTAACCATCCAAAAAAGCAGTAACAATCTTCACACACTATTTCGCAGAAGGTAGCACCACCTGCTGCTGCTAACGCCTGAACCTCAAAAGCTACCCATGCTATTGTCCCGCCTGTGTCGGTCTCGCCGATTGTGAAAGAGTTCCCATCTGTACGCGGGTTTGTAGTGGGTCTTTCTATCGCACCATCATAAACGCCAGCATCGTGGTAAAACGCTTCTTGCGTACAGTTGGCAGCAGCCGCTAAAGTATTTGTCGCTGACCAATCCCCTACAGCCATCCAAAGGGCTGATCCAGATGCAGTGGGAACAATCGCCTGAGATTTGCTCGTTGCGCCAACTCCCGAAAACACGTTGCCTGTAGGAACTGGATTTGTAGTATCCGCTCCAGTATGTACCCGGCATGAGAGCATTGCGCAAACACTGCTACCATTCCAAGAGACTGTGACAGTCCGGTTTTCATTACCTGCTGATTTAGCCCACCAAGTACCTACCTTGCAGTTACCTGTGGTGTTGGTGATGGCAATGGGAGTCCAAGACATCGCCGTTCCGGAATTGGCAATACTGAATGTGCCAGTATAGGCATTATCTTCAGTGACGGCCATTGCAACAATAATATCATTGGTCGAAATGGTCAGTGTCCCTGATTGGATAGATACGACGGCACTAGTCCCACTATTTACATTATTTGAGGTATAGGTGATCGCCATGTTTACCTGAAGTCGTCTTGATTGCCGTCATAATCGTTGTAATTCACCAGCAATTCGTCGCCTTTTTTGATAAGTCTCGCCGTTCTGAACTCTTCACCGAGTTCGTCGGCTACCATATTCGGGGAAAGGGAATGATTGAGGAAATAGGAAATGTCGATTGCCTGGAGACCACCAGCGGAGAAGTAGTAAATGCCGTGCTCGTAGACGAACATATCATGAATCAGCCTCATAACTTCAGGATCGTGGTCGGTCAATTCATGTTCGT
>JBEKXG010000612.1:0-3119 GCA_049512295.1 Syntrophobacteraceae bacterium | reverse complement strand
GCTTTTTCCACATTGACCAGCTCTGAGCTGTCCACAAACGTAGTTTCCACCCCGTACCTGCTGAGCTCGTTTTCGAGAATCACACGGGAGGCGCCGTAAATGCAGTTGGTTGAAACGACGTGATCTCCCCGGCTCAGAAACGATATATAGACCGAACTCACGGCCGCCATTCCAGAGGCGGCCGCCACTGCCGCGAACCCGCCTTCCATGGCCGCGAGGCTTTCCTCCAAAGCGTTTACCGTGGGGTTGCCGAGCCTGCTGTAAATGTATCCGGACTGCTTGCCGGAAAATCGGGCGGCCCCGTCGGCCGCGCTGGGGAAAGCAAACGTCGAGCTTTGAAATATAGGGACGGAGACTTCTCCGTATATGCTATGTTCAAGGCCCCCGGCATGGATGGCTCTGGTGGATTTTCGCATTGCCATGGGTTTCTTCAGATCGGTTTTCATTGGAATCTCCCCGGGACGGTGGGCCTGGGCGCCACACGTCCTTGTATGTGATCTTCACGCTTCGCGAGGTGGCCCGCACATAAAATGGATTTAAGGTCTTCAGAAACGAAGTCAATATCGCGGCAAAGCTGGACGTGATAATTGTTCGCAGGAAAAATCCTTTTTTGAATTCTCGCCTGCTATAATTCATGTGCAGCTCCGGAAATACTTGTGCGTTCACCTCAACGTTATTCTCCAGATCGGACCAATCGGGAAGATGATCGTTAGCGTAAGCCGCAGGACCGATATCCCGGCATTTTATTCGAAATGGTTTATGAACCGAGTACGCCGGGGATGGTGCCTTGTGCCCAATCCGTTCAATCCGAACCAGGTCTCTAAGGTTTCTCTGGTCCCCGGGGAAGTTGAGGCTTTTGTTTTCTGGAGCCGCAATCCTCGCCCGCTGATGAGATATCTCGACGAACTCGACGATCTGGGCTGCCGATACTACTTTCTTTTCACTTTAATCGGCTACCCGGACCGGATAGACCCCGGGGCGCCGCCGCTTGGCCTGTCCATAAAGACTTTTCAGGAGCTTTCAGCCCGAGTGGGGCCGCAAAGAGTGATCTGGCGCTACGATCCTATAGTTTTGAGCGCCCGCACCGGATGCGGGTTTCATGAGAAAAATTTCCGGCAGGCAGCTCAAGAGCTGAAAGAGGCTGCCGGCCGGTGCGTGATCAGCTTTGTCAAACCCTATCGAAAAGCTCTCGCCCGAATGGAGGCAGCGGCGCCGGGCAGCTCTGAGCCGGTCGATTTTGGCAGCCCGGCAATTCGGGATTTTTTGAATACAATTTCCGAGACCGCCCGGGAAAACCGAATGGAAATATTCTCCTGCGCCTCAGAGCTGGATTTCTCTGCATTCGGCATAAAGCCGTCAAAGTGCATAGACGCGGACCTGCTTTCGAAGCTGTTCGCAGTCCAGGCAAGCCCTCTCAAGGACCCGTTCCAGAGAAAGGAATGCGGGTGCGCCGCCAGCCGGGATATCGGGATGTACGATACCTGTCTTTTCGGGTGCAGCTACTGCTATGCAACATCGAGCCTGGAGCGTGCGACAGCCAATTACGCCCGCCATGATCCGGAATCGCCCGGCCTGCTGGGCGGTAAGAAAGACCAAAATCTTTGACAGGATTAACAGGAACAGACTAAAACCTCGCCCGAAAGACCATCGAGCAGAAAAGGTGGATTTGGATCATGATATATTGTAATGTGCCGGACTGTTCGAAAACCCCCTGCATGCATGGCCTCGATGGTATCAGGGCCGCATTATTTGAAAAAGCTGAAGAAAGCCGATTAAAGGTCTTACCTGAAGGAGCGTTTTACATCTGATGACGAACAAAAATCTTACGAGCGAAAATCTTTTGACTGAACCAATAAGCCATATTGATATAGCCGGTTTCAATGCTGTCGGTCTGATCGAGTCCATGAGCAAAATGTCCTTCAGCGCCAGGGACCTTGCTGCCGCCTCCAAGATTTTTGATCACATGATTAGTGACGAGTCATGTACGGTTGTGCTGTCGCTTGCCGGCAGCACCAGCGCTGGAGGGTGCATGGCCGTCTACAGCGATATGGTTCGCTGCAACATGGTCGATGTAGTTGTGGCAACCGGGGCGAGCGTAGTGGATATGGATTTTTTTGAGGCCATCGGCTTCAGGCATTACAGGGGCAGTACGGAAATAGACGATGTTGTCCTAAGGGATGCGTATGTAGACCGCATATACGATACATTCATAGATGAAAGGCAGCTCCAGGAGTGTGACCAGCAGATAAAACAGATTGCAGACCTGCTCCCCCCTAGGGCTTATTCGTCGCGCGAATTCATCAGGGAGATGGGCAGGTACCTGGTTTCGAACGCAAAAAAGAAAAACTCGCTGGTTCAGAGCGCCTACGAGAACAAAGTTCCGATCTTCTGCCCGGCTTTTTCCGATTCCAGTGCCGGTTTCGGCCTGGTAAAGCACCAGGTCGAAAGACCTGTTGGTCATGTGTCGATTGACAGCGTCAAAGATTTCAGGGAATTGACGCAGATAAAAATCAATACGGCCGAAACCGGCCTTTTGATTATAGGCGGGGGTGTGCCGAAGAATTTCATACAGGACGTTGTTATCTGCGCGGAATTGCTGGGAGCCGATGTTCCGATGCACAAGTACGCCGTTCAGATAACGGTTGCCGATGCAAGAGACGGGGCCTGTTCGAGCTCCACCCTTAAAGAAGCAAGGTCCTGGGGTAAGGTCGACTCCGGAAATGAGCAGATGGTTTTTTGCGAAGGCACAATTGCCGTACCTATTCTCGCAAGCTACGCCTATCACCGTGGGAGCTGGAAAAACAGGCGGCGGCGAAATCTCGCCGATCTATTCTGATACCGTATAAACCGACATCGACTCCCTGCCGCACCTGAGCTTTTCCCTGAGGCGAAACCGCTTCGGCGGAAAATGAGGGCCGTAAATGAGAAGGACTCCGCCCCAGCCTTCGAGGGCATCCTCCAGGGCGTGGAGGGGCTTGTCCGGATAGATGTAGAGACAGTCGGCCCGTTGAATGCGCTGAGTCAGGAAATCGGCGCAGATAAACCTGACGCGGCTCTCGAGTCTTAGATCTCGTGCGGCTCGTCCGGCTTGCGATACCAGAAAGGGGTCGGATTCTATT
>JBEKXG010000611.1:0-3131 GCA_049512295.1 Syntrophobacteraceae bacterium | reverse complement strand
CCCGCTCGGCGGCTTGTGCTGCGACAGGATTGGCGGGTGGGCCCTTAGCTTTGGAGCGCGCCGCCTTTGCCGGTTTTTTCCTGGTTTGGTCGGTGGCAGTTCCAGCCCCGCCGGTCCCGGTGGGGAGCGGCGTTCCCGCAGGCAGTGCCTCTGCTCCCTGTAAAGCTTCCGTTTCAGTCCACTGGGCGCGCAACTCCACGGAGCACACAAAGCAGCCGAGGAGAAGCGCCAGTCCCAGAATAAAAGGAAAAGAGCCGGTCCGGATATTTCCCTGCCTTCGCATGCAATCCCCCCTGATAAATCCATCTCATGGTCATTATTGCAGCCAAAATAACAAATCAGAGTATCAAACTGCAGACGCGATTCTGTTATTTTTTCGCGCCAGCCTTGGGTTCGGGCTTCTCCAAAAACCGGTAAGTAACGACGGTGCACCCCACCTGCAGCAACGAGGCCTGCTTGCCCTTTTGCCGGGTTAAAGTGAGGGACTCGACTTTTAAGATCCTGTTCAGCTTGGAGATATTATCCAAGAAAACCCCCAGGTCATTAAAGGTGCCGAGAAGGTCGAGCCGGATCGGAATGATAGCGTAAAATTCCTGCATCACTTCGGGTTGAGGTTGGAAAAGAATATTTTCGAGGCCCACCTTGGCGCCAAGTCTGGAAACGTTTTCCAGAAGGCCGGGGATTTCTTTCTGATCGGGAAGCAGCATGAGAAGTTTTGTAAGTTCTTCTTCGGATTGGGCGAGATCTTTTTCAAGCGCCTGGACCCTGGCGGCTGCCGCCTTGAGAGAGGCAAGTTTTTGTTGCTGCTGAGCAATGTCGCTTTTGAGCTGTTTAAGCGTATCCAACTGGCCCTCGAACTTCAGAAAGTAGAAGGCGGCCCCCATGACCAGCACAGTGGCCGCGAAGAGCAGCACCTTCTGCAAGGTGGAAAGGCCGGAGAGTCTTTCCTGGAATGCAGTAAACTTGAATGCAGTAAAAGAGATACTTTGCATGGCGGCTACATCTTCAACTTTTTCTGTACTTCAGAATAGGGATAAAAACGGTATGACAACTGAAATTCCCTCAGCTTCATTTCCTTTACTTCAAATTGCCTCGACTGGACCAGGTTGATACTTCCTTTTTCGATGTAAGGGGAAGATTCGAGATTACGCATGAACTCAACGATAGTTTCGTTGCTCTGGGCCACACCATCGAGGGTGACCAGGTTGCCTGCCTGCGCCAGCTTGTCGAACCACATTTTCTCAGGCGGTACCTGGATCGACAGTACGGCCAGCATTCGGACCACCGCATCGCGGTCGTTCTGGAGATTCTTTATCACCTCGCGTTTTTTGTCCACGAGTTCCTTGCGTTTCGTGAGTTGCTGCAGTGCCAACTCAAACTTGGCGTATTTGCTCACCTCCTGCTTTAGGCCGGAAAGCTCGCTTTGCCTGGAGTCAATTTGATCATCGTAATATTTCCATAGAAACCCGATAATCGCCACGGCAAGACAAACGGTGAGAAGGTAGATGGATGCGAACTGCCGGGCGCCTTCCTTTCGCTTTTGTACTCGGACGGGAAGCAGATTTATCTGGATCATTTTTCTTTCGTCTTTCTCAAAGCGAGCCCAAGAGAGATGGCCATTTGCGGGCCTATGTAATCGACGTAAGCCGGGTCGAACTCTTTCACATCGTACTCCATGCGGGAGATGGGATTAAAAATCTCCACGGGCAGTTCCATGTGTTCCCGCAGTACTTTATCGAGGCCGGGAATACGGCACGAACCGCCGCTGAGATAGAGTACGTCGATGTTTTTATCCGGGAAGTTATGATAATAGAAGTCCACCGCCCGCCTGCATTCGGTCACCCAGCCGCTTATCGTCGAAACGAAAATCTCTTCCATATCCCCGACGGGATATTTACCCGCCGATTCGCCCAGCTTGGCCGATTCAGCCTCTTCAAAGGAGATGTTAAAATGCTCTTTGAGGTTGTCCGTTATCTGGTTTCCGCCTATAGAAATGCTCCTGGTGAAGATGGGCACGCCTTTGTGGGCAATGTTCATAACCGACTTGTTCGCGCCTATATCCAGCAAAGCAATTCTTTCATCTCCAAAACCGTAAGTCACCTCAAACGAATTGCTTAGAGCAAAGAAGTCCACGTCCACAACAAACGGGTCGAATCCGGAAAGCTTCAAAAGATTGTTGAAGTCGGTTATGGATTCTTTTTTTGCGGCTACGAGCAGGACATCCATGAAATTGGGGTGGTCCCTGGAAACGTCGATGACCTGGTAATCTACGTCTACCTCATCAATGTTGTATGGTATATACTGGCCGAGTTCGGAATGCATCCGCGCATCCAGTTCATCCTCGGTCATCGTGGGGAGCTCTATCTTTTTGATCATTACGTCGTAGCCGGATATCGAGATCGCAACCGCCTTCTGCTTGATTTTCAGATGGGTTGCGAGCTGGCGTATGGCGTCTGCCACGACCTCGGGTTTGGCCACTCTGCCTTCCACGAATGCTTCTCGAGGCAGAGGCGCGATACCCATGCTTACGAGCCTGGGTTTGACACCGCCGGTGTCGGCCTGCATGAGTTTCACGCTGTGGGAACCTATGTCGAGGCCGACGAGGTTTTCTACTTTAGAGAATAAAGAGAGCATATCAAACGATTTCCCCGCTTGTTTCCATTTGTTCCCGCCCGCACGATTCCGAGTCTAACATCACAGCTTGAAAATGATCAAGAAAGTATTTACTATATAAACTTATGCCAAAATACACATCGAGAGGAGCCGCTGTTGAAAACCGTAATTGAAACCCCGAGTGACCGGGTCAGGCGCAAAGGCGTTGTCCGCGAATATAGTGAAGCCATTATCATAGCAGTAATGCTTGCGCTTTTTATCCGCGCTTTTGTCGTCCAGGCTTTCAAAATTCCGTCCGGTTCCATGGAGCCCACTCTGCTGGTCGGGGACCATATCCTTGTCAACAAATTCATTTACGGGATCAGGGTCCCTATTGTCAATAAAGAGATTATACCAATCAAGTCTCCGAAACAATTTGATATTGTCGTATTTCAATATCCCAACGACCGTTCGAAGGATTACATCAAAAGAGTAATAGGGCTGCCTCTCCAAAGGGTTCAAGTAATAAACAAGAAAAT
>JBEKXG010000610.1:0-3628 GCA_049512295.1 Syntrophobacteraceae bacterium | reverse complement strand
TTTCGCTGCTTCCAGAACGCTTTGAGTTCGTCTTTTGAGATGAAGAATTCCGGAAAGACATCGAAATAATTATCAGGTCCCACAGCCATTCTCGGGAAAAAGTGCCGCTCGTCTATGAAGACCCCGCCAAACCAGTTGGCGTAGACGACCTGGTCAACTCCGGAGACCATTTGCATTCTCGACCGGTAGTTCAGAGGAAGCGGGAAAATGAGAGAAACGGAATTGCGGGTAACCAGCCGGTTCGGAGAGGCGCTGTTCACGCCGACATACCAAGCCTCTACGACAGTATCGAGCAGGCAAAAAGCAAGGATTGCCACTGCCATCCCGAAAATGGTGAGACCGGTTCGCAGTCGTTGCCTGAATGTATTTCGTATGACGAGTTTAAGAAATTGCATATCGTAAAGAGCGGCCGGGAAGCGAGGGGGCTTCTTGCTTCCCGCTCCCTATTTCATATTCCGAACCCTTACTTCCGTATCCGGCTGGCGCTTCAGAAGCTCGGCCAGCTCGGCAATATCCGCACCGTCGTAGTTGTAGGGATAAAAAATCTTGGGCCTTATCACTTTAACCGCATCGACCGCCATTTCCACAGTCATCGTCTCCGGAAGCTTGAGCGGAAGAAATGCCACGTCGATGTCGCTCAACTCGTCCATCTCCGGGATCTTCTCCGTGTCGCCCGCGATGTAGACGCGCATGTCCCCGAATGTAATTATGTAGCCGTTTCCCACCCCCTTCAGGTGATAGGGAAAACCGGAGGAGCGTTTGTGTACGATATTATAAGCAGGGACGCCCTCGATCTTGAGGCCCTGGACTATTTTAACATCCTCGTTTTTCATTACTATGCCCTCTCCATACTTAGCGGCGCAGGCTTCGGTCAGCACAACGAGCGTGTTCTCGCTCTTGAGCTCCTCGATGGCATTCAGGTCAAAATGATCGCCGTGTTCGTGCGTGAAAAGGATGATGTCGGCCTTGGGCATTTTGGAAAAATCGGCCACCTCCGTGCAGGGGTCTATATAGATATGCTTGTCATGGAAATCCATTTCAAGGGATGCGTGTCCTAGAAAAGTGATCTGGAGGCGCCCGTAGGAGGTCTTGATGATGTCCGTCTCGAACCGGTCCGGCTTCGCTGTGGCGGCAAAAGGCAGCAAAAAGATGCATGCCTGTAATATCGACAATTTCAATATTCTTCTCATCGAGGCTCCTGAAAATACACGATACCTGACCGGAGAAAAAACCGCCAGGCCGGTTTGCCGGAAAGCCGGTAACCGTTCACCGCAGAGACGCAGAGAACGCCGAGGAATCATTGTCTTAAGCCCAGTACGATCCTTTTAATGCCCTCTTTAAGTACCTTGACATTGAAATTTATCAGCAGCCCGAGATTCCATCCGCCCAACCTCGCGGGGCGTGGAAATAAGCTGGGCCTCATAAATCGGCAGGAATGCTTCGACCGCCTTGATCTCGACCACCACAGAGTTCGACACCAGTAAATCAAGGCGGTAACCACAATCGAGGGTCACCTCTTTAAACATTACAGGCAGTGGTTTTTGTCGTTCGAAATTAAGCGCCCTCAGTCTCAATTCATGACAGAGGCATTCCTCATATGCGGATTCCAGGAGACCCGGTCCCAACGTTCGATGCACCTCTATTGCTGCCCCGATGACTTCCCTTGTAAGGTCATTGATTCCCATTTTCTCTCTGCGTCTCTGCGGTGAACGGGCACAAAAGCCACCCGGTTTCAGCGAAGGATACCCCGATACGCTTTCCATCACAACGAAAATTCGGGACGGAGGACGGAGGACGGAGAGTTCGGACGCGCTCCCGCGCCGCGAGGAGCCGCCGAAAGAATTCGCCGTGTACCGGGTCCATGACGGATATCAGATGACGGAGGCCGGAGGCCGGAGATTACTTGCGCGCTCCCGCGCCTCCTGCATCTGTCGAAAGAATTCTCCGTGCTCCGGGTCCTCCAGCATCTCGGGGGTGACCGGATCTTCCGGAACCGGCTCCCCCCCGGCCGCACGTTCGCGGGCATCCCGCAACGCGGAGACAAAATCCGAGCCGCCAGGACCACTTGTAACGTTACGTTCCAGCGTCTTGATTCTTCCCCCAAATGACTTCATCGCCTCACCGTATCTGCGATTTGGATTTTTCTTCGAGCGCGCTGATACGCCGTTCCAACTCCGCAACCTCAAGCGACTTGCGAATCCCATCGGCGAAATCGATCAAGGTCCTGGTCTCGGAAGGGGTGATTTCCCCTTCGCGAAGCTTTGCCGTCAGAGCCACAAAGAGCTTCGGAATATCGGCTATGGCGCCGATCTCCGGAAGGTCGATTTCCATCGGGGCGTCCTTTTTCGGGGGAACGAGCCGCTCAAGGCAAACTCGAAGGCAAGCCAGGTCACCCTTAAGGGCCAGCTCGACCGCTTTCCTGACCAGCGCTTCAGCCTCGCCGTCAAGAAGATTCTGGGCGATGACCGTAGTTTTGTTTCTGGTCCCTTTGGGCTTTCCCTTCGGGTTTCCCGATTGCCCTTTCTGGAATCGGCCGTCCTGTAAATTCAGGTTGGATTCAGGAATCATGGCAAAAACCTCCAAGTGTAAGGTCCAGGATTGCCTGGTCAGTACCGGAAACCGGGAGTGCTTCTTCCAGAGTTTCCGGATAGTCTCTCATCGGCTGTTTCCGGCGAGCGCCACTCTTTTGCCGAGTCGGGGAATAGTATAGCATGACTTGATTTGGCCCTGCCAAACGGCAACCAGAAGCGGCAACCAGAAACGGCAACAGTTTCCGCCCGGGAAGGGTTCTTTTCCGCCCCCGGATCGAGTCCGGGGCAGACCTCGCAGGGCGTCGAGTTATTTTACGGTTCCGCGAGGCGGTACCCATGTACGCCTCCGCACAAGCCCTCGTTTTCCTAGCCATGACGAAAAATCCCTCCTTCCCAAACCGGAAACTGATATTGCTTCACCAAGAATATAGAATTCAGGATTAAAACCGGCAGACCTCGCAAAGCATCGAGTTATTTCATGCACCACTTGTTGCTAAACTGACAATAGGATACCACGGATGTATCAAGCCCAGTCAAACGGCAACCAGAAACGGCAACCAGAAGCGGCAACCGGAAGCGGCAACCAGAAACGGCAAAAAGCAGGCCCAGGACTAGACACTTCCGGGGTGACGAGGAGTGAGGATCAGGCTACGCCGTAAGCAGCGGAGTGAAGATCTCAAAGATTAAGAATGCGGGGGGAATAACCCGTTGCAGGTCTATCCATCGTTACCGAGTGCGGGGACGATCCCCCAGCGAATAGGTCATCTCCCGCTCTAGAACCTCCTGCAGTACCTCTCTCAGGATATTTTTGAGAGCGTCCTTTTCATCGCTGAAAAGAGCTTTCACATACGGCAAATTGCGCTTAAACTCAGTCTTGGTCATGACATCTCTCCCTTCGTGGGGTTGGATGTTTTCTTCTAACAACTCGTATGCCATGACCATTTTTTTAAATCATTCTCTTTTGCGGAACTTTCTGTACATTACCCTCATTCATTCTGATTAGATGACAAATAACTCAGCGCACACCTTGAGGCAGTACGACGGTTGTCCTCCATCCCAAGCGGAAACCCAGTTTTTTTCGGAAAGATCCTCATAAA
>JBEKXG010000609.1:0-3145 GCA_049512295.1 Syntrophobacteraceae bacterium | reverse complement strand
AACTTCTGTTCCAACAGTTGCGCCTACTGCGGTTTCAATTCGAAGAACCCGGTTAAACGCCTGGCGCTGACGCCCGAGCAGGTCCTGGCGGAGGGCAAATTCATTCACCGGCTTGGTTTCAGGCATTTGCTCCTCGTTTCCGGTGAAGCGCACAAAGTGGCGTCCCTCGATTACTTTACCCGTATAAGCGATCTGCTCAGGCCTCTTTTCTCGTCTATTGCCGTGGAAATCTACCCCATGAGCGCAGGGCAATACCGCGCCATGATCGCCCACGGTGTTGACGGCCTGACCGTTTTTCAGGAAACCTACGGCGAAGAACTCTACAGCCGATTTCATCTCGGCGGAAAGAAGCGAGACTACCGCTGGAGGCTCGAAACACCCGACAGGGGCGGCGAAGCAGGTTTCAGGCGAATCGGACTGGGCGCCTTGCTCGGTCTGGGGAACTGGCGCGTGGAAGGATTCTACCTGGGCCTCCATGCGAAATACCTCATGCGAAAATTCTGGAAATCACAGGTTTCCATTTCGTTTCCAAGGTTGCGGCCCGCAGCCGGGGCTTTTCAACCTCCGCATCCGGTATCGGATCTCAACTTCGTGCAACTGCTCAGCGCCCTGAGGCTCTTTTTGCCGGACACCGGTTTCACTCTGTCCACGAGGGAGTCTGCGGATTTTCGAGACCACCTGATCCCGCTGGGCATCACCTCGATGAGCGCCGGATCGAAGACAGACCCCGGCGGCTACACTCACCCGCAGGGAAACGGGGCGGAAGCTCAGTTCGAAATAGCCGACCACCGGGACCCCGAAACCGTGGCCGAGGTGATTCGGCAAAAGGGTTATGAACCGGTGTGGAAGGATTGGGATGAGGCTTTTCTTCAATAACCCGGAGGGATGATCCGCCTGCATTATTGAGTCGCACAAGGACGTTATATATGGAAATAACAATCAACGGCAAAAGTTGCGAATACTCGGGGCAGCCCACTTTGTGCGAACTTTTCCGCTCCCTTGGCATCGACCCGAAAAAGGTGGCGGTCGAACGCAACCTCAGAATTATTCCCCGAAGCCGGATTGAAGGTGAGCCCATAGAACCGGGAGACGCATTCGAGATAATCAGGCTGGTCGGAGGGGGCTAGAGGGAAGAAGTCCTGAAATGAGTACAGATTCGGTTGCCGGCAATCTGGCTGCTATACGGGAGCGAATCAGGGCCGCGTGCGCGCGGTCGGGGCGCGACCCCAGCGAGGTGAAGCTGGTCGGCGTGACCAAGACGGTTCCTGTTGAGAGAATCCGCGAGGGAATAGAAGCCGGACTTGAGGTGCTCGGCGAAAACTATGTCCAGGAGGCGGTGAGAAAAAGGGAGGCCCTGGCGGGGTTTTCGGTCTCCTGGCACTGCATCGGGCACCTGCAGACAAATAAGGCAAAAATGGCCGTCGAGTGCTGTGACTGGATCGAAACGCTGGACCGGGAGGCCCTCGCAATCGAGCTGAACCGCAGGGCTGCGAGGGTCGGCAGAAAAGTTCCGGTCCTGATCCAGGTAAATATCGGGGGGGAAAAGACCAAGAGCGGCGTCCAGCCGGACGAGCTGAGTTCTTTCTTCAAAATTGTGTCGGATTTTGACTTGCTGGATGTGCGCGGGTTGATGGCTCTTCCGCCTTTTTTCGACCAGCCGGAGCGGGCAAGGCCCTACTTCCGGCAGATGCGCGAGTTCCTCGATATGCTCAGGCATGAATCGCTATGGCCTGAAAGGCTGGCGGAGCTTTCAATGGGCATGAGCGGTGATTTCGAGGTAGCGGTAGAGGAGGGCGCAACGCTTGTGCGAATCGGGACAGCCCTTTTTGGGAGCCGGAATAGATAGATACCAGCCGCATCCACCGTCACCCCGGCGAAGCTTGCCCCGGAAGTCGTGAATCCGGGAGCCGGGGACCAGGTGTCAAATCCGCCTGCCGATCAAAAACGCGGGATATGCAGATCATATCTTGAAAAATCCGGAAGTGGCTGTACGGACCTTAATTGAGGTGCAGGGATGGCCGATATATACGCCAGTTCGTACAGGTGAGGATTATTGACCTCACTGAAATATCTCTTGCATGCTCGATTGGTAAATACTACGATTTTACGGACTTCGGAGGCGTAGGGAAGTCTTTCGGGCAAAAATCCGATTCCAACATGCAGTTTGGATGCATAGTGCAGAAGTTGATTCGTTATTCCGGACTTAGGTAACAGAAAATTTCTAATTTTTAAAAGGGGACGGTCATGGATTCCAAAGAGAGATTCTATTTTGAAGCGCTCAGGAAAGTTTTGAAAGCGGTGAGTTCCACATTGTCCTTGGACGAGGTTCTGGACATGCTGGTCAGAAATGTTACGGAGGTTATGAATCTGAAGGCGTGTGCCATTCGCCTTTTTGACCCCGAGAAGGGGACTTTGGAGTTGGTAGCTTCTCATGGCTTGAGTGAGCATTATATTCAGAAAGGTCCTGTGGATGCGGACCGTAGCATTGGCGAATCCATGAAAGGGAAAACTGTGACGATACTTAACATCTCAGAGGACCCGAGAGCGCAGTATCCAGAAGCGGCTATTGAGGAAGGGATTGTCAGTTTGGGTTCCATCCCCCTTTCCATCAAAGGGCGTGTCATCGGTGTAATGCGGATCTATACCGGGGCTCCCCACAACTTTTCCGAAGACGAGATTAACTTTGCGGAAGCATTGGCCGAAATGGGAGCCATTGCGATTCGAAATGCCCGAGTGCACGAGGGGCTGCAGGAGGATTATCTAAGAATTGTGGAGTTGTGGACAGTTGAACTAAATAAATAGATAAATTTCGAACCGCCTGAGACTCTTCCCGGGGAGAAAGATTATGTATGGTTGGACCAAAAGATCCACCTGGTGATGGACAGGTGATGGATTTCCAGAATGGATGCCGAATTCATCCTCTGCGAGATGTTTCCTGACTTCGAGCGATGATTTCAGGAGCAAGACGCACTGCCAAGAACGAAAAACGCATCTTTCAGGGTTATTAGCCTTTAGATACCGATATGTTAGCTTGGCACGACCGTTTTCCATCTGGGCCAAAGCCATTATCACAAGGGGGGAAAACTGCCATGTTGACGGCTGCTGACCTTAAAAGATTTCGGGAATGCTTAGAAGATGTGCCTTC
>JBEKXG010000608.1:0-3155 GCA_049512295.1 Syntrophobacteraceae bacterium | reverse complement strand
TGCTCTCGAGCAGGAATTTCTAAAGCTCGCCCCCGCGCGGGGGGCTTGGATTCAAGCGTGGAGGCGCCATGATCACCGATACGACACATGAAGCGGAGAAACGGCAGCATGAGATATTCATGCGGCTGAGCGGCGAGCAAAAGGTCCGCCTGGCCATGGAGTTCAGCGACAGGGTGCGGGATATCGCCTGGGCGGGGTTTTGCGCGCGGCACCCTTCGGTCTCGGGGAGAATGTTGCTGTCCGCCTTCGCCGAGGAAGTACATGGGATCGAATTGCGGGAGCGGTCAAAGGGGCCAAAGCAATGAACGATCTGTCCGACTTCCTGAAACGGCTGGCTGATAAGCTCTCAGAGGCCGGAATCCCGTTCATGCTGGTAGGGTCGGTGGCGGCAAGCTATCATGGTCATCCGCGGTCCACCTTCGACATCGACCTGGTTGTGGATGCGGATGAGGAAACGCTGTGCCGTTTCGCGCGATCGCTGGGGGAGGGCTATTACGTGAGCGAGGAGTCCATCCGGCAGGCCGTTCGATCCAGGACGGCATTCAATATCATAGATGAGGCATCCGGTTACAAAGCGGACCTCATCGTCCGCAGGGAGCGTCCATTCAGCCGAATGGAATTCCGACGCCGAATTAAAGTCAGGGTGTTGGAAAGGACCCTGGAACTTGCAACGGCTGAAGATATCATACTTTCCAAGCTCGAATGGTCGAAGCTCGGTTCTTCTGAAAGGCAATGGGCCGATGCGCTCCAGGTGGCGAGAACACAGGGCACAAAACTCGATCTGGCCTACATTGAGAAGTGGTCGGCGGAACTGGGCGTTGCCGATTTGTGGAAGCGTATCAGGGATGCCGTTTCCCCTGACCGGGAAATAGAGGCAGGCGATGATGTATAGCGAAGACGACCTTCTGCCCCTTTCAGCCCTGCAGCACCTAGTATTCTGCGAGCGGCAGTGCGCCCTTATCCATATCGAGCAGGCGTGGGACGAAAACCGCTTTACCGCCGAAGGCCGGATCATGCACGAGCGGGTGCATGAGGCTGGCGAGGAGTCGCGGGGAGATGTGAAGATAGCCAGAGGGGTGTCTCTTCGGTCGCTGAGATTGGGTTTGACAGGGAAAGCCGATGTCGTGGAATTCCACCGGATGGAAGGGGGCATATGGCGGCCTTTCCCGGTTGAGCACAAGCGCGGAAAACCGAAACCGGATGAGAGCGACAAGGTGCAGTTGTGCGCCCAGGCGCTCTGCCTGGAAGAGATGCTCGGGGCCGATGTGCCGTCCGGCGCCTTGTTTTATGGAAGGACGCGGCATAGGCTGGACGTCGGATTTGACGAGGCCCTGCGCAAGGAGACGGAAAGAGCCGCGGGACAACTCCATCAACTGATCGGGTCCGGGATTACGCCGAAGCCGGTTTACAACACGAAGAAGTGCAGGAGTTGCTCTCTCATGGACCGATGTCTCCCGCAGGCGCTTCGGAAGAAACGGTCCGTCCGGGGCTACCTGACCCAAATGCTGGAAGAAGAATCATGAAAAAACACCTCAACACTCTGTTTGTCACCACCCAGGGATCCTACCTCAGCAAGGAAGGGGAAACCGTCGTCGTCAAGGTGCAGAATGAGGTCCGGCTTCGGTTGCCGATTCATACCATCGGTGGCATCGTGTGCTTCGGCAACGTCCTGTGCAGCCCGTTTCTATTGGGTTTTTGCGCCGAAAACGGCGTGGCCGTGAGTTTTCTGACCGAGCATGGGAGGTTCCTCGCCAGGGTCCAGGGGCCGGTGTCCGGAAATGTGCTCCTGAGGCGCGGGCAATACCGGAAAGCCGATGACGGCAAGGCCACCGTGGAGGTCGTGAGGAGTGTGCTCACAGGGAAGCTGGCAAATTGCCGGACCGTGCTCCAAAGGGTCTTGAGGGACCACGGCGAAAAGGTGAACGCTTCGGCGATAAAGGAAGTCTCTTCCAGGATGACTAACTACCTGGAGCGGCTCGGCAAGGAGACGGACCTCGACGCTCTGCGCGGGATCGAAGGAAATGCCGCCAACCTGTATTTCAGCGTGTTCAACGAACTCATCACAGCTCAAAAGGAGGACTTCGCATTCGAACAGAGGAACCGGCGGCCGCCCCTGGACAATGTCAACGCTCTTCTTTCATTCGTGTATACGCTGACCATGCACGACGTCCGTTCCGCCCTTGAGTCGGTGGGCCTCGATCCCGCCGTCGGGTTTCTCCACAGAGACCGGCCGGGCCGGCCCGGACTCGCCCTGGATATCATGGAGGAGTTTCGGCCATTTCTGGCCGACAGGCTCGTGCTTTCGCTGATCAACCTGAAGAAGGTAAGGAAAAACGGCTTCACGAAGACCGATTCGGGGGCCGTGGTCATGACCGATGAAACCAGGAAGGAGGTGCTCGTCACGTACCAGAACAGAAAACAGGAAGAAATCGTGCATCCGTTCCTTGAAGAAAAGGTGCACGTCGGCATGCTTTTCCATATCCAGGCGCTCCTTTTTGCGAGGGCCCTGCGGGGCGATCTGGATGCATATCCTCCGTTCATCTGGAAGTAGGCCGACAGTCGCACCGGCGCGAGGCGGCGAAACACCGGGAACTAGGGGTGCGCCATGATGGTTGTCGTCAGCTACGATGTCTCCACAATCGACCCCGGGGGGCAAACCCGGCTTCGGCGTGTCGCAAAGGTTTGCAAGAACTACGGGCAAAGGGTGCAATACTCCGTTTTCGAATGTTCCGTCGATCCTGCGCAGTGGGCCTTTTTCCGTGCTAAGCTGCTCAAGGAAATCGATCAGGATCAGGACAGTTTGAGGTTTTATTTCCTGGGCTCAAACTGGAGGCGCAGGGTTGAACATGTCGGGGCGAATAAGCCCATCGACCCTGATGACCCTCTGGTTGTATGAGATACGTGCGAACGTCATGTTCACATGTGGGGATTTTGCCGTTTATCCTTGCCGCGTATGGCTTTGCGGGACGTTTCGCGGAGACGAGGTTCGCTCAGCCAATATAGCTCGTAATATCAACAGATTAGGAAACCAGGTCTTTGAAAACCGAATATGAGTGGGAAACAAACCGGGACATTCGCGGAACACTTCACTTAAAGCCTTTGTCGGCAGGCATCCAAGAGCCGACAGTCGCCCCCCGCGCGGGGGCGTGGATTGA
>JBEKXG010000607.1:0-3170 GCA_049512295.1 Syntrophobacteraceae bacterium | reverse complement strand
CACCACCAGCGTGATAAAAAGGATCCAGAGGCTCTGCGGCAAAAGAGTAGCTCCCAGGAGTTCGATCGGCGGGCTGTGCGAAAAGGAGGGTGAGCCATGGGCGTCTTTGCCCCATGCGATCATGCTCACTCCACGCAATAGAATGGAGGCGCCGACAGTGATAATGACGAGCACAATCGGATGAGGCTTTCTGACTCTTCTTATCGCAAGCCGCTCGAGCAGCAACCCCGCGAGCGCCGCAGCAGCAACAGCCCCTGCGAACGCAAGCGGAAGTGGGAGCTTCAATCCCTTCCAGAGCGAGATGAGGCTGAGCGCCCCGATCATGACGAATT
The DNA here is from genome assembly GCA_049512295.1 of Syntrophobacteraceae bacterium. Classification (GTDB taxonomy): domain Bacteria; phylum Desulfobacterota; class Syntrophobacteria; order Syntrophobacterales; family Syntrophobacteraceae; genus SbD1. The sequence goes on along the minus strand of JBEKXG010000607.1, from coordinate 2,838 downwards.
CCCCCTGGGCGAAATTGATCAGTCCCGTGCTGCTGTAGAGCATCGAAAATCCCAGGGCGATCACCGCGTAAACAGCCCCGTTAGTCACTCCTGAGAAAAGGTATTGAAGAAATTCCTGCATGGATATTCCTGAGGCATGGAGCAGGCAGAAAGGAAAACGGCAGGGGGTGCCAATACGCGAGAAGCGAAGAGCTTTTTGCTTCTTACTTGCTGTTCTTCGTCAGCGTTTTCCCGCTTTCCGCTTCTCGCTTACTGCTCCCGTCATTTAAGCAATTGCCATTTCCCATCCTTGATCGCCACCATTACGAAGGCGTCGTCTCCGAGGCCGTTGTGGTCCCGGGGCGAAAAGGTGAATGTGCCGGTAACTCCCATGAGGCCTTTGATGTTTTCGAGGTTTTCGGCGATTTTCTTTTTGTCGCCTTCAGTGCCCTTGAGCGCGGCGGCAAGAAGATGAAAGGCGTCGTAAGCGTATCCGCCAAAACCGGAAACAGGCATGGAATAGCGCTTTTCAAATTCGGCGATGTACTTCTTCAGGACGGGTTTCTGGGGATCGCTGTCAGGCAGTTGGTCTGCGACCAGAATCTTTCCGGTTGGAAGCAGAACCCCTTCAGCGGCGGATTCAGCCAACTCGATATACTTGGGCGAAGCTACCCCATGGCTCTGGTAGAGGGGAATTTTCATGCCCATCTGGACGAGGTTCTTTGTAATGACCGCCGGGCCCGGATTAGTGCCCCAGCAGACTATCGCCTCCGGTTGCGCTGCGCGAATTTTGGCGAGCTGAGCGGTCATGTCCGTATCCTTCGCCCCGAAAGTCTCCGCCAGCGCCACCTCAATGCCGAAGTTGGGCGCCTGGGCGCTGAGCTGTTCCTTTCCGCTCTCCCCAAAGGAGTTTTCGACCGTCAGTAGCGCGATCTTTTTGATATTCCTGGCCTGCAGGTTACGGTAAATGGTCCAGACCGCGAGGACGTCGTTTTGAGCCGTTTTGAAAACAAGGGGCTTAACGGGTTCGGTAATCTTTATTCCGGCGGCGCAACTGACGAGCGGTACTCCGGCTTTTTCAACCACGGGGATAATGGGCAGGGTGGTCGGGGTGAGGCTGGGGCCCACTATGGCTATCACTTCATCCTTGCTGATAAGCTTGTTGGCGAGAAGGACCGCCTTGGTCGGGTCACCCTCGTCATCGTAGATAATCGCCTCAAGCTTATGCCCGTCGATTCCGCCCGTCGAGTTTATCTGCTCGACGGCCATCTCGAGGCTCTTCTTCTCGGGGTCGCCCAGAAACGAGCTGGGACCGGTTATCGAGAAGATTGCGCCTATGCGATAGGGTTGTTCGGACCAACTTGCGGCCGGCAAGACCAACGACGCTATTATGACTGCGAGCGCAAGTGCGCCAACCGCCGAAATCCGTGCATGTTTCATTTGCTCCTCCTTGGGCACACCCGTGGTGAGGGCCGGATACCAGACCCATGTTTACATTGCGTAGAGCTTCTCGCCTGTTATTACCCGTACTTTATTCTCCTTCAATATCCTTACGGCTTCATCCAGATTGTCGAAGCGGAATATGAGCACCGCATTAGCGCCGCTTTGCTGGACGAAGGCGTACATGTATTCCACGTTAACGCCGGCCTTCTGCAGAATGTGCAGGATATGATGAAGCCCACCGGGCTGGTCCGCGACCTCGACTGCGACCACGTCGGTTTTGCCCACAGTAAAGCCGCCCTTCTTGAGCTCTTCCTTTGCCTTATTGTTGTCGTTTACGATCAGGCGAAGGATGCCGAAGTCGGATGTATCCGCGAGTGAGAGGGCACGAATGTTGATATTGGCCTCGGTCAGAATCCTGGTTACCTCCGCAAGCCGGCCTGCCTTGTTTTCCAGAAAAACGGAAATCTGTTCCACATGGTCCATGAGTGTTCTCCTTCTTGAAGGCGAGAGCTAAATCTTCCGATTGTCGATCACACGTTGGGCCTTGCCCTCACTTCGGGCTATTGTCTTGGGTTCGACAAGTTTCACCTTGGCCGACACTCCAAACGACTCTTTGATGTTCTTGGAGATCTTCTTCTCTATACTCTGGAGAACGCGGACCTCGTCCGAAAAGAAAGACTCCTCAACCTCGACCATGATCGTCAGGGTGTCGAGGTTGTCCTCGCGGTCAACCACGAGCTGATAGTGAGGTTCGACCTCCTTGATTTCCATAAGCACGCTCTCGATCTGCGATGGGAACACATTAACTCCGCGGATGATGAGCATGTCGTCGGTGCGGCCGCTCACTTTTCGCATGCGTACGTGGGTACGGCCGCAGATGCAAGGCTCCCGGTTAAGCGAAGTTACGTCCCGCGTTCGATAGCGGATGATAGGGAAAGCCTCTTTGGTGATCGAAGTAAATACCAGTTCGCCTTGAGTACCGTTAGGGAGAGTTTCGCCACTATCAGGGTCGATTATCTCCGGTATGAAATGATCTTCAAAGATGTGCAGCCCGCTTTTGGCTTCCAGGCATTCGATGGAGACGCCCGGACCGATGACCTCGCTCAAACCGTATATGTCTATGGCGTTCAAGTGGAGTTTGGCCTCAATTTCCGTCCTCATCTCCTCCGACCAGGGTTCGGCGCCGAAAATGCCCGATTTGAATCTAAGAGTGCTGAAATCCACTCCGGTCTCCGCTGCCACTTCCGCCAGATGAAGGGCGTAAGAAGGCGTGCAGGTCAGGATCGTCGGACCGAAATCCTTCATAATGAGTATCTGGCGCTTGGTATTTCCCCCTGATATCGGAATGACTGATGCGCCCAGCTTTTCAGCCCCGTAGTGCACTCCGAGTCCGCCCGTGAACAGGCCGTAGCCGTA
>JBEKXG010000606.1:0-3198 GCA_049512295.1 Syntrophobacteraceae bacterium | reverse complement strand
ATGATCTCTGCGCTTGACAGAAAATCGGGTGAGTTTTTCGCAGATTTGCCGATTAACAAACAGGAGTAAGCGGGGATTATGCCCGTCGGGGCAATATATTACTTCGAAGTCGAGCCGGGCGCGGAGAGCAATGTGGTGACGATAGAGGCAAAAGCAAAGCAGAGGGCTCATGGATTAACCGGATTGAGCCTCGGGAACATTCTACGCAATTTGGTTCTAGATGGGATCCTTAGTCAGAAGGACACAAATAAACTCTTTGACAGGCCGAAGCCGAAAGAAACCGCTTCAAGCGAGCATCCGCTGGTAGTCATAGCTGACGCCGGACTGAGCAGAGCCACCCCGCCCCATGAACCGGTTTCAATTGAATTCCTCGTGGCATGGCTGGCTAAAAGGTGCGGTCTGAATTACTTGAGAATCGATCCGCTGAAAGTTGACGTGGCCGCCGTTACGAATCTCGTAACATACGCCTATGCATCGCGCTATAAAATCCTGCCCGTCGAAGTGACAGCGGACAAGATCATCATAGCCACGGCCGATCCTTTCGATACTGAATGGGGAGAGGAACTGGGGCGTATTCTGCGCAAACAGATATGCAAAGTCCTGGCTAATCCGATTGACATAAGCCGATACCTTATTGAATTCTACGCGCTCACCGACTCTGTGCGAAGAGCTTTCGGAAAGGCGGACGGCGCTCGTCTGGGCGCAAGCATGAATCTCGAGCAGATGCTGGAGCTCGGGCGGGCGGGGAAACTGGACGCCAATGACCGTTACGTCGTCAACATCGTTGACTGGCTGCTTCAGTATGCGTTCGAGCAGAGGGCCAGCGATATTCACCTTGAACCGCGCCGGGATAACAGCGATGTTCGTTTCCGGATCGACGGGGTCCTTCACCCTGTCTACCAGTTGCCAACGGTCGTAATGAGCGCGGTAATCAGCCGCTTGAAAGTGCTCGGCAGAATGGACCTTACGGAGAAACGCCGTCCGCAGGACGGCCGCATTAAGACAAGGGGACCGTCGGGCGGTGAGATCGAACTGCGACTTTCGACCATGCCGTCAGTTTTCGGTGAAAAACTGGTAATGCGGATTTTCGACCCTGAAGTAACCGTAAGGAGTTTTGAGGATCTCGGGTTTTCAGAACAAGAACTGGCGCAATGGAAAAAAATGGTAAGCTCCCCCTTTGGTATCATACTCGTTACCGGGCCTACCGGGTCCGGCAAGACGACGACCCTTTATTCAACGTTGAAATACCTTGCCAAACCTGAAGTGAACGTCTGCACGGTCGAGGATCCGATCGAGATGGTTGAGCCCAGATTCAACCAGATGCAGGTGCACAGCGCGATCGGACTGGATTTTGCCAGTGGCCTTCGAACCTTTCTCCGGCAGGACCCCGACATTATAATGGTCGGAGAGATACGGGACCTCGAGACTGCGGAAATGGCCATCCAGGCGGCATTGACCGGCCATCTGGTTTTCTCGACGCTCCACACCAATGACGCTCCGTCAGCCGTTATCAGGCTAATGGATATCGGGGTGCCGCACTATCTGCTAAGGGCGACCCTGCTGGGGGTAGTCGCCCAGAGACTGGCCAGAACTCTTTGCCCCCAATGCCGGAAGGCCGGTACGGTAGATGAAGAGCTTTGGCAGGCGCTGATCAGTCCATGGGAAATTAAACAAACCGATTTCATCCACCGGCCTGCAGGCTGCCTGGAATGCCGGGAAACCGGCTACTTCGGACGAGTAGGCATCTACGAGATGCTCACCATAACCCCCGCCATTCGAAGCCTGATCAGGCCCGATACGGATCTGTCAAAGATCAGGGAACAGGCGGCAAAGCAGGGAATGGCGCCGCTTCATATTGCGGGCGCCCTCAAGGTTTGCTCCGGACTGACCTCAATCGAGGAAATCTTTCGAGTTGCGGGACCCGTCGATTACGTGTAAATCCTGCAAACCATCATTAATTCCCAATCCGTCATACCCGACAGGCGAAGGCAATGACCAGATTCCTTATTGTTTTTTTCTCAGTCTATTCGCTCTTGCACGCATTCTTTTATTCCAGAGTCAAAGTCCTGTTGCCTGGAAAATGGCCGGCTCATGTTTTGTTGATTTTGTTCCTGGCCCTTATGGTTTTTGCGCCCATCGGGACTCGATTGCTCGAAAGAGGCGGCCATGATGTCCCGGCCCGGATAAGCGCTCTTCTGGGTTATAGCTGGCTGGGATTTCTGTTTTATTCGTTCTGGGGCTTTTTGCTGATAGGCGCTCTCGGAATCATTTTCAGGCTGGGCAACCTGGTTGCCGGGTCTTCTCTGCCCACTTTCGCTGGTCCCGGCGCGGCCGTTTGCGTCCTTGCGGCAGCGCTTGCGATAAACATCTACGGGTATTTTGAGGCGCGGTCCATACGCGTGGAAAAAATCGTCGTAAGAACGTCAAAGCTCCCCGCGGGAACCGACCGGTTGAGAATAGCGCAGATTTCGGACGTGCATCTCGGACTGATGGTTAGAGAAGAGCGCATGGCTGACATCCTGCGGAAGGTTGAGGCGGAGAATCCGGATATTGTCGTAAGCACGGGCGATCTTGTCGATGGAAATATGTGTGTAATTGACGCTCTTCCGGCTCTGTTCGGTAAATTGCAGCCACGGCTCGGCAAGTACGCCATAACGGGGAATCATGAAGTTTATGCCGGGCTGGCTGAGTCGCTCGAGGCTGAAAGAGCTTTCGGTTTCACCGTGCTGAGCGGCCAGGTAAAAACAGTGGACAATATTTTGAACATTGCCGGGATTGACGACCCGGCAGCAGGTTTGCCGGAGGATGAAAAGGCGATCCTGGAAAAGGCACAAAACGGCCTCTTTACTCTTTTTCTAAAGCACCGGCCGGATCCGCTGAGCGAGAGTCTCGGTCTTTTCGACCTGCAGCTCTCCGGGCACACGCATTACGGACAGTTGTTTCCCTTCCGCTTGATCTCCAGGTTCGTCTACCCGTTGCAAAACGGGCCTTATTATCTTCCCAAAGGCTCGATGCTCTACACCAGCAGGGGTTCCGGCACCTGGGGCCCTCCTGTACGCGTTCTGGCTCCCCCCGAGGTTACTATTTTCGATATAGTGCGCGAGTGAGAGAGACTTTCCGAATGGAGGCAACACGACTTGCCTACAGGAATATGCAAGCCTGCACTCAGGATATCTTGTGGTGTTTTCGCAGCCGGTC
>JBEKXG010000605.1:0-3613 GCA_049512295.1 Syntrophobacteraceae bacterium | reverse complement strand
CTCAAGTGTAGTTACCAGCATTACAGTTGCCATAGTGCTTCTCTTCTTTACCCCGCTTCTCTACTACCTGCCTCAATCGGTCCTTGCCGCAGTTATCATGATGGCGGTCGTCGGCCTGATAAATGTCTCGGGATTCATTCATGCCTGGAAGGCGCAATGGTACGACGGGCTGTTCTCGATCATCACCTTCTTGGCAACCCTTATTACTGCCCCGCATCTTGACAAGGGAATCATGGTCGGCGTTTTGCTTTCGCTCGGGATGTTTCTCTACAAGAGCATGCGCCCGAAGGTCACCACTCTTTCGATGTCAGAGGACAGGTCTTTTCAGAGCGCCCGCGACCACGGCCTCAAAGAGTGCATGCATATCGCGATGGTTCGCTTCGATGGGGCACTGTTTTATGCGAATGCGGGATATCTGGAAGAGAAGGTTTCAGAGCGCATTCGTGCAATGCCGGAACTCAAACACATTCTCATTGTCTCCAACGGCATAAACGATATGGACGCTTCAGGGGAGGAAATGCTCTCGCTCATTGTGGATCGGGTACGAAGCGCGGGCTATGAGATATCCTTTGCGGGACTCAATGAGAAAGTGCTTGGAGTTATGGAGCGCACGCATCTGTTGGCAAAAATCGAAGAGAAAAACATTTACTCGACGCTCTACCAGGCCGTCGAGGCAATTCACTCCAGCGGGCATACGCAGTGCAGGGAAAGCTGTCCGTTGGTTTCGGTTCGCTTTGTTAATGACACGCCACATTTCCAAAAGAAGGGATGAGCAATCATGCCGGTTGTCAACGTCTTTTGTGGTTCTTATTGCGGAGCTGAGCAGGTAGTACGCAGCGTTATAGAGAAAACGGGTTACCGGTATCTTGACGACGCCGCTCTGGTGGCTGCAACGGGCAAACGGTTCAACATTGAAGAAGCCAAAATATGGAAGGCCCTCAGAGGGAAGACCTCCATTTTCAATAAGTTCACCCATGAAAAGGAGCGCAGCCTCGCCTACCTCAGGCAGGTCCTTGCCGATTTTCTGAAAAGCGATGATCTCCTGCTGCTCGGGTTCTGCAGTCTGATGGTGCCGAGGAAAATATCTCACGTGCTCAACGTGTGCATCATAGCGGACATGAGATATCGTTCCAACCTGGCCTGCAACCTGGAAAAGATTTCGGAAAAGGATGCGGCCAAAAAGATCCGCAAGGATGATGAGTCTCTGGTTATATGGGTCGAACATCTGTTCGGGCAGAAAGACCCTTGGGCCGCCGGGCTCTACGATATCGTCATTCCGATGAATAAAATCACTCACGACGATGCGGTGCGGCTTATATGCGACAACCTGAAGAGCAGCGTTCTTACGGTATCGGAAGATTCTCTCAAGGCTGTGGCCGACTTTGCGCTGGCCTCTGAGGTCAATCTCAAACTGGCCACGGAAGGTCATGATGTTTCGGTTTCGGCAAAGGACGGCATCGTCGTCATGGAAATCAACAAGCATGTGATGATGCTGGCCTCACTTGAAGAAGAGCTCAAAAGGCTTGCGTCGAGTATTGCGGGCGTCAGAGGGGCGGAGACGAAAGTGGGGCCGGGATACTATCAGAGCGATGTCTACCGCAAGTTCGACTTCGATGTTCCCCTGCCTTCCAAGGTGCTGCTTGTGGACGACGAAAGAGACTTTGTCGAGGCACTGTCCGAGCGTCTCCAGATGAGGGATTACTCTTCAGCCGTGGTTTATGGTGGAGAGGAGGCCCTGTCAATTGTCGATGAGGATGAGCCTGAAGTAATGGTCCTCGATCTTAAGATGCCGGGTATAGACGGTCTTGAAGTTTTGCGGCGGGTGAAAGAAAAGCATCCCAATGTCGAGGTGATTGTCCTTACGGGTCATGGTTCCGAGGACGCGGCAAGGCTTTGTGCGGAGCTTGGGGCGTGCGCCTACCTGGAAAAGCCGGTGGATATCGAGAAACTCACCCAGGCGATGCAGCAGGCCCATAGGAAGATAAGAGAGTCAAAATCAAAGCTCAAAGCCGACTGAACGGGCGCCGCCAAAAAAGAAATCTTGCGAGGGGAATCGTGGTGAAAGCAAACGAGCTTGCTTTTTTTGGTAAAATAGCCGCCGGTGTGACGCACGAACTCAAAAACGTTCTGGCCATAATCAACGAGTCAAACGGCCTGATGGCGGACCTGCTTGCGATGCTGAAGGAGACTCCGTTTGCTTACCGGGAGAAGTTCCAGCGCTCAATCGGGAAGATCGAAGAGCATGTCCGAAGAGGGGTTGAAATCACTTCCAGGTTCAATGGTTTTGCGCATAGCGTGGATCAGCCCGTCGCCAATATCGATCTGAATACAATCGTAACTCAGACGGTTTCGCTGGCTGCGCGATTTGCCAGACTTCAGCATGTGGAACTCAAAGGGGTTGCTTGCGATCACCCGGTCATGCTTGTTACCAACCCGTTCCGGGTCCAAATGGCTTTGACCAGGGTGATCGAGGTCTTCACAGGATGTATGAGCGGGAGTGGCTCTATTTTGTTGCAGGTCAGGGAGGATCTCGATCCTCCCTGGCTGGATTTTTGCTTCGAGGGCGAATCGGGTGAAAAAGTTGTAAAGGAAGCCGTTGCTGAATTCAGCGAATGGCGGGAATTCGAGGAATTGGCTTCCATCCTGGATATGCGCTATGAATGGCAGATGCCGGATGGGGGCTTTGCGCTCTTTTTTTCTGATGCGTCGGCCCGGGAGCTGTCTACCCCCTCGAAATGATTTTGCGGCTCGGCCCGATTGCGGACTTTGGTCTTTGGATTTCTATCTGGAAAGGTCTGATCAAAATGGGAGTCGATATTCTTATAGTCGATGACGAAGTGGAATTTGCTGAGGCATTCGCTGAACGGCTTCGGTTGCGTGGATTTACTGCTCATATAGCCAACAGTGGTGAGCAGGCGCTGCGGATTGTGGATGAGGGCGCCGCAAAGATTATGGTGCTTGATCTCAAAATGCCGGGAATGGATGGCCTGGAAGTCTTGCGCCGCGCGAAAAAAAGTCATCCCGAGGTCCAGGTGATAATGCTCTCAGGCCATGGGTCTGAAATGGATGAAGCCTATGAAAGAAATCCGATATGAAGGAAAAACACTACTACACATCTCTGACCAGGAACATGAACCTGATTGTGATACTGGTCTCTTTTACACCCCTTATTCTGATAGCAGGTGTCATCGGCTACCGTTTCGAGACCTCTTATCGGCAAGAGGTCATGGCGCATCTACAGGAACTGGTTGAAAAGCATCAGCAGAACATAAATTCGTATCTCGATGAAAAACTCTCTTACATAAAGGTGCTGGCGGATTCTTACACTTACGATGAGCTGACCAATGAGGCCTTTCTCGAAAACAAGCTGGTTATTCTCCAAAATGCCTATTCGGGTGTTTTTGTGGATCTCGGGGTAGTAGACTCGGCGGGCGTACAGATATCCTACGCAGGCAATCTCAAGCTCATCAGGGCCGACTACTCCAAGGCGCTATGGTTCCGGGAAGCCATATTGAGAGAATATTACATGTCCGACGTTTTCCCCGGTCTTCGCAGGACTCCTCACTTCATCATCTCCGTAAAGAAAAGGCGCGGTGATGCCGAATGGCTTCTG
>JBEKXG010000604.1:0-3215 GCA_049512295.1 Syntrophobacteraceae bacterium | reverse complement strand
GGGTGCCTCAGGCAGCCCTCCGGCGGCCCGACCATGAACATAAAAGGTACGGCCGCGGGCGGCGGCAATTCGCTTCTCATCCCGATGACCGAGTTCTCGATGGGCCTCACGGGCGATATCAACGACATCATGAACGCGCACAACCTTGCGATGGTGGCCATGACAGCCCGCATGCAGCACGAAAGAAACTACAACGACGAGCAGCTTAAGCGCCTGACCCGCATGAAGCGGCTCGACATCGATCCAACCCGGGTCGAGATGGGCTGGATCATGGATTTCTGCGCCCAGGCGCTCCGCAATATAGTCATCGGTATGGGCGGCAGGATGGACGGCTTCATGATGCAGTCAAAATTCGGGATCGCGGTCAGCTCGGAATTAATGGCCACTCTTTCGATCGTCAGGGACCTGGCCGACCTGAAGAAAAGGCTCAATGAAATCACCGTGGCGTTCGACAAGCGCGGAAAAGCGGTCACCACCGGGGACCTGGAATGCGGAAACGCCATGACCGCCTGGATGAGAAACGCCATCAACCCGACCCTTATGTGCACAGCCGAGTACCAGCCGTGCATGGTTCATGCCGGTCCCTTCGCCAACATAGCCGTCGGCCAGTCTTCAATCATCGCCGACCGCGTCGGCCTGAAGCTCTTCGACTATCATGTAACCGAGAGCGGTTTTGCCGCCGACATCGGGTTCGAGAAGTTCTGGAACGTGAAATGCCGATACAGCGGTCTAAAACCTCACGTATCGGTTCTCACCACGACCATCCGCGCGCTCAAGATGCATGGCGGCGGTCCGAAAGTCGTGGCCGGTCTTCCGCTTCCCGAAGACTACACTAAGGAGAACCTGGCCCTGCTTGAGAAGGGCATTCCCAACATGGTCCACCACATCAACACCATCCGCAAGTCGGGGATCAACCCGGTCGTGTGCATCAACGCTTTCCATACGGACACCAAGGATGAGATCGCTCTGGTCCGCAGGCATGCGGAAGCCGCCGGCGCCCGATGCGCCATGTCCGAGCACTGGGCCAAAGGCGGCGAAGGCGCCCTGGAATTTGCCGACGCGGTTATCGAAGCCTGCGAACAACCCAGCGAGTTCAAATTCCTCTACCCCCTGGAAATGAAGCTTAGAGAGCGGGTCGCCATGGTGGCCAAAGAAGTTTACGGAGCCGACGGCGTCGCCTGGACGCCCGAAGCTGAAGCAAAGGCCAAGATGCTCGAGGCGGATCCCAAGTATGACGACTACGCCACCATGATGGTCAAGACTCACCTTAGCCTGACTCACGATCCAGCGGTAAAGGGCACGCCCAAGGGCTGGATTCTGCCGATCCGCGACGTTCTCATCTACTCGGGGTCCAAGTTCCTCTGCCCGTGCGCAGGCGCCATCAGCCTCATGCCGGGGACCTCTTCCGACCCGGCGTTCCGCAGAGTGGACGTCGATGTAAAGACCGGAAAAGTTACGGGCCTGTTCTAGAGGGCAGAAGCAGGGAGCTGGAAGCTGGAAGAGAACCTGTTTGCTCGCTCCTTGCTACAACCGAAAGGAGGTATCATATGTCCGCCAAACTGCTTAAAGGGGCCGAGGTGGCCAAAGAGATCCGGGCAGAACTCAAGACCGAAGTCCAACAGTTGCTGGAAAAACATGGGGTAGTGCCGGGACTGGTCACCATCCTGGTCGGCGAGAACCCGGCCTCGCAGAGTTATGTAAGGGCGAAGCAGAATACCGCTCATGAACTTGGCTTTTACTCAATTCAGGATAGCCAGCCCGCCGATCTGAGCGAAGACGATCTGCTCAAGCTCATCGACAAGTATAACAAGGACCCGAAGATCGACGGAATCCTGGTACAGTTGCCCTTGCCCAAGCATGTGAACGAAAACCGCGTGCTCCTGGCAATCGACCCCGGGAAGGACGTTGACGCTTTTCATCCGGTAAACGTCGGAAAACTGATGATAGGGGAGCCCGATTATCTGCCCTGCACCCCTGCGGGGATTCAGGAGTTGCTCGTGCGCTCCGGGACTCAGATATCCGGCGCTGAAGTCGTCGTAGTCGGGAGATCCAATATCGTCGGCAAACCGATTGCAATGATGCTCATGCAGAAGGCGCCGAGCGCAAACGCTACGGTGACCGTCACCCATACCCGCACAAAGGATGTCAAGGAACACTGCCTGCGTGCGGACATCCTGGTCGTTGCCGCCGGGGTCGCGGAATACGTCAAGGGCGACTGGGTGAAGCCCGGGGCCGTCGTGATCGACGTAGGAGTAAACGAAGTGGGAAAAGCCGCCGATGGGAAACGGATTCTCAAGGGAGACGTGGCCTTCGCGGAAGCGGCCGAAGCCGGCTAATCGCTCCGGGCTCGGCCGTTTTTCTTTTGTTAGCCCTCTCATTGCCATTTCATCCTGAAGGCTTGAGAGCGATCGCCCCACTACTTCCCTTGCCGTCCCCAAATGACCGGCAGTTCAGGCCTCCTTCAACACGTCCGCCTTGTCCGTCATCTCCCATGGCAGGTTCAGGTCGAGCCTGCCTACATGGCCGTAAGCCGCCAGCTTCTGGTAGAACGCTCCCTGATTCTTTGCCGGAAGCCTTCTCAGTTCGAAATCCCTGACTATGGCCGCCAGCCGGAAATCGAAGTGGTTTTCAAGAAGGGAGGCCAGTTGCTCGTCAGGAATCTTGCCGGTCCCGAAAGTCTCTACCTGGACGCTTTCAGGCCGCGACCGGGAAATCGAATAGCTCAACTGCACCTCGCACTCTTCCGCCAGCCCGGCCGCCACCAGGTTTTTGGCGGCGTATCTCGCGGCGTAGGCTCCCACCCTGTCTATACGAAGCGGGTCTTTTCCACTGAGAGCGGCTCCGCTGTGCCTGGAGTAGTCGCCGTATGTATCTATGGCGGTCTTTCTCCCGGTCAGGCCTGAGTGAACCGATGGGCCTCCCAGGTGAAAAACCCCCTCCGGATTTATGAATATCCCGGTCCGGTCGTCCGGCCGGACCGGCTCGTCCCGGAACACATGGTCGATTACACCCTCCCGCAGATCGGCTCTTAACCTGTCGAGCTTCGGCATTTCGGGGTTCATCTGGCTGGCCGTGATGGTAATGCTGTGAACGCGGCCGGGCTTTCGGTCCCAGTATTCGATTCCCACGTCCGTTTTGGCTTCCGGACAAAGGTAGGGCAGAATTTTTTCTTTTGCCGCCTCCGCCATGCGTCTCGACAGTTTGTGGGCGAGCCA
>JBEKXG010000603.1:0-3223 GCA_049512295.1 Syntrophobacteraceae bacterium | reverse complement strand
CCGGCGACCGGCCTTCGTGAGAAGGAGTTGCTCCAGACCAGATGGGGTACCCGGCTGTTGTGTGTAGCCTCTTTCTCGCTATATGCTGGCTTTGAGGTTGGCCTCATCGAACCGCTGCCAGCCTTGGCAATCTTTAGCCGCGCTCGAGAAAGGGGGATCGATGCCAGATCCATGGGATGAATGGATTCCAGGAGTCCTGAACCAAGAGCAGATGAAAGATCTTTGCGAGCGGGATCTTATTAAACTCAACGCCCCATTTGACGAGGGGTTCTTGGACGCATCATCAATTGACCTTCATTTGACGAAAGATGCATTCCAGATGATCAAAGGCTCAGTGAAGCCGACTCGCGATCGTCCGTACAGCTACTTCCTCAAGCAGTCATACCTAGCACGAGAACATTTCCCGGAGAAGGACGGTGCATTTCTCCTTAAGAATAAGGAAACGTATGTATTTAAGTTGCGCGAGAGATTAGGAAAACCCCTCGCAGAGCTTGGAGTTTTCGGCCAGGCGACGGCGAAAAGCTCCGTCGGCCGAGTAGATGTGTTGGCCCGCCTGATTGTTGATGGGATGGATACATATGAATCCTTTACACCGCAATGTTTTGACTCTGGCGGCGGTGACATGTATTTGGAGATAACACCGATCACCTTCAGCGTTTTGGTCAAGCCAGACACTTCCTTATCGCAACTTCGGCTTTTTTACGGCGATCCTGTAAATGTGGCAGTTGAAGGCCGTGAGCTTTTCAGGCTGTATATAGTGATGCAAAGAAAGATGGAAGCCTGACGGTAGACATTTCAAACACCAAAATCGGGGGACTTCCAGCGGCCGCGTTTTATGCTCAATCATTGAAAGACGGTTCCGCACCAATCGCCCTCTGGACTGCGGATGGAGAGAAACGCGGTACGGCAATTCCTTTCGCGAATTGGAAGTTGAAGCCGGCGAATAAGAACTCACGCCTAGAGATCGAGTCCGAAAAATTCTACATTTTGCGTTCGAAAGAGAGAATTCGCGTCCCGCCAGGAATTGCAATCTATTGCCGAGCAAGTGATGAGACAATAGGAGAAATGCGGATCCACTACGCGGGGTTCGTGCATCCACACTTCGGACGATGCCGAACGGACAATAATGTAGGAACTCCCCTCATTTTTGAAGTGCGCGGGCATCAGGTAAACGTCAGCCTTGCGGATGGTGAGCGTATGGCGAACCTAACGTTTTATCGCATGTCTAAAGACGCTCCACTACCCAAGCCATCTCCGTACGAGGATCAGAATCTCGACCTATCCAAGTTTTTCCAGACTTGGCCAGGGAAGCTGAAATACAAAGAAGGAACAGACGATGGCACAGTCGAAGCGGGCTAATACGCAGCTAATCGGTGAACTGTTCCCGAAATCTCCTGCATTTCGGATCGTGCAGCTTGGCAATCACGACGCACGAAAGACGACCGACGATTTGCTGACCCTCAAGAGCTTGCTCCTCGAAAATGAGGGCATGTATCCGGGGATAGATCGCTGGTACGCCGAAAAGGTCGTGCCGGGGCTGAGGGCCTCGGAGCGCATCGCTTACGTAGCGTTTGAGAGCGAGAAGCCGATAGCATCGGCGGTCTTGAAGCTAGGCAAACATGCAAAATTCTGTCACGTTCGAATTCACCAAAGTTTCCGTGATCTTGATCTAGGACAGATGTTCTTCGCTCAGATGGCCTTTGAGTCGCGGCACGGGGAAGCGAAGGATATCCACTTCACACTCCCAGAGGGACTCTGGTGTGAGAAAGCAGAGTTCTTCCATTCGTTCGGATTTGTTACCGCGGAAAAGGCCCAGCAGCAGTATCGCAGCGGCGAGCCCGAACTCTCCTGTTCCGCTCCTCTAGCCACTGTTTGGGCGCAAGCGCTGAAGAAACTCCCGTACCTCATGCAAAGATTTTCACCGGGCGGGCTATCGTCTTCAGGAAAACTACTATTGAGCATGCAGCCCGCCTATGCAGAACGTGTCTTCGCCCGGACAAAGCATGTCGAAATCAGAAAAAAGTTCTCGCCAAAATGGAAGGGATACAAAGCTGTCGTGTACGGTTCCCAACCCCTCGGAGCGCTGATGGGTGAGGTGACAGTTTCTAACGTAATCTCTGGCTCACCGGCCAACATTTGGGAACATTATGGCGCAAGGGCAGGGTGCTCACATAAAGAGTTCACTGACTATGTCGGCGAAACCAAAGAAGTGTATGCCCTAGAACTTTCCGACGTTAATCCGTACATCTCCCCTGTGCTCATTTCCCAAATCTCTCATCTCATAAGCGCAAACCTGCGCCCGCCGCAATCATTTCTTGAAGTCAAGAATGATGCCGACGGCGCTTGGGAGAAGGCGATCTCTGTGGCCGGCTTTCTTCACAGCAGATTCGCGGTGAGGCGCCCTAAGCTTTAAGTTTGGCCCTCGACTTCGGCAAAATCCCGGTGCTCCGAATCGCCATTTCCTGATAGCTTACGGCTCAACCCTACCCTTTAACCTTCTTCACTTCCTCAATCAGCGGCGGCACGATGTCGAACAAGTTCCCGACCACGGCATAATCCGCAATCTCAAAAATCGGAGCCTCGGAATCTTTGTTGATGGCCACGATGCTCCGCGAACCTTTCATGCCGACAATATGCTGGATCGCCCCCGAGATTCCGAGCGCCAGATACAGCTTCGGAGCGACCGTCTGTCCCGACGATCCTATCTGGCGGTCCATGGGCAACCATCCGTTATCGCAGATGGGACGCGACGCCCCGAGATCGCCGCCGAGCGCATCCGCTAACTGCCTGGCCAGGTCGATATTTTTCTGCTCCTTGATGCCGCGCCCCACCGCCACAATAATCTCAGCCTGCGTCAGATCGACGGCCTGCTTGGCTTCCTGGAAAACCTCCTGGGGATGGTTGCGCACGACGCCATCGGGAATATCGATGTTCACCGTCTCCACCGGCGCCGCGGCTGCGCCCGCTTCGACTTTATCGGCGCGGAACGAGCCATTCTGAAAGGTCACAAAGCAGGGCCCGGAGCCCGCAAAACTCACGTCGGCCACAAATTTTCCCTGAAACATTTGCCGCGTGAACAGCAGCTTCCCGCCTTCATACCTGGCTCCGATCGCATCGCTGATGGCCGCAGTTTCGAGGGCCGTCGCCAGCTTCGGGACAAAATCCCGCACCTGGTAGGTATGCGGCATCAGCACCAGCCTAGCCGGATGCTTTCCCAGGAATT
>JBEKXG010000602.1:0-3245 GCA_049512295.1 Syntrophobacteraceae bacterium | reverse complement strand
CTCGACAGCGTCTATCTGATCGAAACCATGCAGGCGCTGGCCAAGAAAGCGGGAGTGAGTCTGCCGGAGAAATTTATGGCAATGACCTCTGCCGAAAGGAGGGACTAGCGATGAAGAAAAGAGGCGTAGGCCTTGCCACTGCTTTTTACCCAACTGGAATGTGTGGCGGTGGTGATTCAAGCCAAGCCATCGTAAAGGTAAAACCTGACGGTTCCGCTGATCTGATCATCGGCTCCTGCGACATTGGCGAAGGATGCAAGACCGTATTGGCCCAGATAGCTGCTGAGGAATTGGGGATTGAATATGAGCAGGTGAAGGTGGACAATTCAAATACCGACAGCTGCCCGATATGTTTCGGTACCTTCGCCAGCCGCGTGACCTTCTTCTCGGGAAATGCGGTGGTTGAGGCGGCAAGAGAGGCCAGGTCGATCCTGTTTGAGGTGGCAGCTTCCGACCTTAACACTTCCCCTGAGAATTTGGTGGCTTCCGGGGGAATGATTTCCATCAGGGATGACCCGGGGCGCTGCATGTCGATCCCGGATGTTGCCGGCAAGGCAAATTTCGCCATGCGCAAGTTGATTGTCGGTCGCGGCCACTACATGCGCAACCCTTCACCGCCTGATCCCGAAACGGGTGCATGCGATCCTGTGGCCACCCTGGCCTGGGCGGCGGTGCTGGCGGAAGTGGAGGTGGACACGGAAACCGGCCAGGTAGAGGTCCTGAAATTGACTTGTGCCTATGACGTCGGCAAAGCCATCAACCCGCTGCTCTGTGAAGGGCAGATCGAAGGCGGGGCCGTCATGGGTGTCGGCGCGGCGCTGATGGAGAACCTCTTTCCCTACTATCCATCCATGGACTGGCAACCCCAGACCTTTGGTGATTACGTGATTCCTACTTCGGGTGATCTGCCGCACCTGGAATCAGTGATTCTGGAATGTCCGTCTACGGACGGTCCCTATGGCGCCAAGGGACTTGGGGAAATGACGGCCAATGCGCCGGGGCCCGCCATTGCCAATGCGATTCACGATGCAGTCGGTGTGTGGATCGACGATCTGCCCGTGACTCCCGAAAAAGTGCTGCGGGCTCTGGAGGCAAAAGCGCTGGTGAGATGACATGGCACCCCGTCACCTGTTGACGCTGGGAGGCATTAGTAAATCCTTTGACAACGACCGCCGCTCCTCCAGGGTGGTCGTTCGATTTCATAAGCCTTCGATGCGAAGAACGCCGAGTTCGAAGGAGAGGAGAGATTCATGATCAAACATGTGGTGTTTATGAAGTTCAAAAAGGATACTCATCCTGAAGATATTGAATCTATGGAAAAGGGGCTGGACTCACTCCCCGGGATCATTCCTGAAATCAAATACTACGATTTTGGGCGGGATGTGCTTCACTCCGAACGTTCCTACGATTTTGCCCTGGTTTCGGCATTTGATAACCTGGAATCCATGCAACGCTACATTAATCATCCGCAGCATCAGACGGTCGCCAAGAAGTGCCGTGAGCTATCGGACAGCATCGTGGTGGTCGATTTCGAGTCCGGCGTCGGATGACCTCTTTATAGCTCAGTCCATGAATAAGAAGCCCTTTCAGATAGTTGCGCTCCCGCTTCAGCGGCGCGTCCGGGTCATAGATGGGATAAGCTGGGCACCTATACCGACAGCGCCGGGGACTTCCTGGTGAAAGGGCTTGACCGGCCCGCTGTTGCGGCGTATCTTGCGGGTTCGTCAGGGAAGCGACTTGATCCGCAGGTGCTGCTGATTCACTTGAGGGACAGCTCCACCTGCCCCGGGTAAAAATTAAGGAGGAACAGCATGAAAGAAAAAGCCATCATCACAGCGGCAATCACGGGGAGCATCCATACTCCTACGATGTCGGATTATCTCCCCATCACGCCTAATCAGATTGCCGATGAAGCTGTGAGGGCTTATGAGGCAGGCGCTGCCGTCTGCCATGTCCATGCCCGAAATCCCGAGACGGGGATGCCGGTCCCGGACGTAAACCTCATGAAGGAAATCATCACGAGAATCAAGAGCCGCTGCAACATTGTCATCTGCATCACGACAGGTGGAGGTCTCGGGATGACGACAGCACAGCGGGTTGCCCCGGTGGATCTCTATAAGCCGGAGATGGCGTCATTCAACGCCGGTTCCATCAACTTCGCGCTTTTCCAGGCCCTTCCGAAATACAACGAGTGGAGGTTTGAATGGGAGAGACAATACCTCAGCTTTACGGAAGACTTCATCTTCTCCAACACCTTCAAGTCCATGCGGGAATATTGCGCTAAATTCAAAGAGACCGATACCAAACCCGAGTTCGAGATCTACGACGCCGGGATGGTGAACAACGTGGCCTTCATGATCGAGGCGGGGTATCTCGAGAAGCCCGTTTACATCCAGTTCGTCATGGGGGTCCTTGGCGGGATCACCCCAAGTTCCGAGAACCTGCTTTTTCTCGTGGACTATGCGAAGAGGCTCATCGGGGACTTCGAGTTTTCCGTCTGCGTCGCCGGCCGTGCCCAATTTCCCATCTGCACTCAATCGCTGCTCATCGGCGGACATGCGCGCGTGGGTCTGGAGGACAATCTATACCTTGAAAAGGGCCGGATGGCGAAAAGCAACGCCGAGCAGGTGGCCAAGATCGTCCGCATCGCTAAAGAGTTGGGCGTCGATCCGGCAACACCCGACGAAGCCAGGAAGATTTTGGGCTTGAAAGGGATCGAAAAGGCGGGCTTTTGAACGGAAATTGCCATTGTTTTAGAGGGTCCCGTCATTCACCGGGTCTGGAATGGGGCATGGTTTCTAACTGTTCACCGTTCCCTATTTCGTTTTCTTTCTTCGTGACTGACCCGCGCCTCACGAGATTGGAAAGATCAACAAAGCAAGTGCTCGTTTCCGAGGCGAACGCGGGTGAGGCCGGCATGTTTTGCGGCTTCCAGGCAGGCACCGGCTTGGGCGGCGGAGGTGGTTGGCGAGTCGTCCATAAGGAATTCCGGCGCGAAGGCGAGGAGCGCATAAGGTATATCGGGGTTTATTCCGGCAATAAAGGAAGCCAAGCCGTACACCTCATCCTCGTCAATATATCCCGGAATAAGCGGGGTGCTGGCTATCAGCACCGGCGGAGACGAGCGCTCCGAAGACCACACGGCGGCCCTGGCGAAATTGTCCAGTATCTTTGAGTTATCGCATCCGCAAAGAGCGCGGTGCGTTCCGGGGCTCCACGCTTTCAGATCGATTTTGACGCACCCG
>JBEKXG010000601.1:0-3256 GCA_049512295.1 Syntrophobacteraceae bacterium | reverse complement strand
GCATTTCTAACCCTTTCGTAATAAAGCTGCGAAGCAGCAGACAAAGCTCCGGATCCGTCAGGAGAACCGTAGACACTGCCCTGCGCGGCACCTTTGGCCCCTGCCTCACTCGCGCCGGTGGGTGTTCCGCGGGCCACCTTTTCATTGCCCTGCTGGGTTTTCGCAGGGCTCGGCGCCGGGGCCGCCTGCGCCGGGGTTTTGGACTGAGGCTCGGCCCGCTCGGCGGTTCCGGACAACGTGCGCGGAATCACTTTCGGCTTGGCAATCAACTTATCCAGGTTCTTTTCGATGGCTTCAAGGCTCTGCGGTTTTTCAGGCTCTTTGGGAACCTCTTTGGGTTCGATTTTCTTGATCTGCGTTTCGGGCTTTTTTACCGCCTCATCGACCACAAGGCGCTTTATCGGCGCTGCCGGCTCGGATTTTCGGCTCGCCCTCACCGAAGACGTCGCGTTTTCGGAAACCACCGCCTCTTCAGCCGCTTTGGGGCTGCCCTTGATCTCCGATGAACCCATTCCGAGATCTTTCATCGACACCAGATTAACCGTGAAGTAGGGAGGCTTCAAAGGTTTGTGCGGCATTATCCATCCCCAGACAAAGGCGGTGCTGAAAGCCAGCACATGGACCAGAAACGACGCCCCGATCCCGGCAACCAGGTCTTTTCTGGGAATTTTCCTACCAGCTAATGCCAAAAATTCCATTTTTCTGCGCCCCCGCCCGGCGGACCCATGAGACCGACAGTTCACGGGCAAGGCCCACCTCGCGGCGTCTGAGAAAAGAAATCAAATCTTGCCCTTACCCTTGTGTTGACCGTTCGGACCAGGACTCTTCGCAGGCTCGGTCACCATCCCTATCTGGTCTATTCCAGCCTGCCTTATCAATCCCATAACTTCCATCACATACCCGTATGGAATTTTCTCGTCGGCCCGCAGAAAAACCCCCTTTCGATCCAGCCGATTCTGAGTAACTGCAGCCAGCTTGGATTCCAGTTCGCCCTGTTCCACCTGGTTGTCATTGATATAGATTTTGCGGTCCTGAGTAACCGTCACGACCAGCCGTTCATCCTCGGAAGGGATGGCCGGAGCTGAACTCTCCGGAAGCTTCACATCAATACCCTGGGTCATCATCGGGGCCGTTACCATAAATATGATGAGCAAAACAAGCATTACGTCGACAAGCGGCGTAACGTTAATTTCCGCAACCATTCCTCTGGAGCCGTTTCCGTTGACTTGCATCGGCCGCTATCCTTCGAGTTGTCAATCCTGCAGCGCCAACCTTTGCTCCGGCGCCGGGTTCGCCATCGTTTCTTCCTGCCTGCCCTTCCGCATGAGGTCTCGTTTGAGCATATTCAGATAGTCGGCGGAAAAATGGCTCATATCGTTTTCGATTCCACGGAGTTTAGTGGAAAAATGATTGTAGGCGACAACGGCTGGAATCGCCGCCCCCAGCCCTATGGCGGTGGCAACGAGCGCCTCCGAAATTCCGGGGGCTACAACGGCCAGGTTGGCGGAGCCCTTGATACCGATTTCCTGGAAACTCGTCATGATGCCCCAAACCGTTCCAAACAAGCCGATAAACGGGGCGGTGCTTCCGGTTGTTGCAAGCAGGGGAAGAAAACGTTCGAATCTTTGCCGCTCCGAGGTCATTTCGCCCTGAATCGCGCGCTCCACGTTCTCCAGCAGGATTTCGGGGTTTGTGGACAGCTCCAGAAGGTTCCTTGTTTCCAGAGACTTCCCAAGCCTGCTGAGTTCCGCGTAGCCGACCCGGAAAATTTGCGCCAGATGGCTGTCTGACAGCTTTTCACTGTCCCGGTATAGCGCCGAATAGTTCTTGCGCTGCCTGAACAGGGACATGAAATCAACCGACTCCCGGTTCGCGCGGCGCACCATGCGGTATTTGAGCACTATGACGCACCAGCACGCAATGGAAAGCGCCATAAGGACCAACAGCACGAATTTTACCATCGGTCCGGCATTGAAGATCATATCCATTACGCTGTCCCCCGAGCGCTGATAAGGCAGGGCGAAATCGGGAGCGGCATATGCGATTCCTGACAATAATTGCATAAACATCAATTTGTATCCTTTACATGCATCGATCTGACAATTTTCATAATATCCCTGAAAGCCACTGCGGCGGGCTCCATAATGTGTAATTCCGTTATCCTTTCGGTCAGCTCGGAGGCAACCGGATTTATTTCCAGAACGTGCGCCCCATTCCTCTTTGCAATCCCTGGAAGCTGGGAGGCGGGAGCTACGCTTGCCGAAGTCCCCACTACGAGCATCAAATCGCACTTCTTTGCCGCCTCGAATGCGCGCGAATAAGCTTCCGGAGGTATTCCCTCTCCGAACAGGACAATATCCGGCCGAATCGGCCCCCCGCACGAGCATAAAGGCGGAAGTCTCACCAGTGAGATATCCGCTCGAAGATAAGCCTTCTGACAGTTGTCGCAGTGCATTCTGCGGAAGTTTCCATGAAATTCAACGACATTGACACTCCCGCCCCTCTGGTGCAGACTGTCCACATTCTGAGTAACAACCATCTTTATAATGCCGAGTTTCTCGAGCTCACCCAGCCCGAGATGCGCTTCGTTGGGATTTACACTTTCAACAAGAGCGCCCATCTCCATAAGCATTTTCCATACCTTTGCGGGATTGGCGCGGAAAGAATCTATGTGCCCGTATTCAAACGGATCGCGTTTGCTCCAGATACCGTTTTTTCCCCTGAAATCAGGTATCCCGCTCTCCACCGATATCCCGGCGCCGGTCAGAGCTATTGCGTGCCGGCTCTTGAGGAGCAGTTCGGAGAATCTGTGGTATTTATCCATATTCCACCAGAATAATTGAGTTTTTAGACTTAAACAGCGAGTAATGGTAGTTCTCCCCGAAATGCTTGTCAAGGCATTTAAGAGGACCGCAAATCACGCCAAAAACGAGAAAAAACACCGCCTCATAAAGATTTGCGCCTCCGTTAAATCCCCCTACCTGTAAATCTTGAGTGTCTGCCCGGCTCGTATCTTATTGCTGCCAATATTGTTCCAGCCGCAAATTTGCTGTCTCGTTGAATTGTACTTCTGGGCGATCGAATCGAGCGTCTCACCGCGCAAAACTTTATGCACCAAAACGCTCGGCTTGAATGTGGATTTCCAAACCTCCACCTCTTTCTCGAATCGCTTTCCCCTGCCCTCGGGCACTCGTATCATTAGGTCCCCCTTCGGGATCACGTCCGAAACGAGGCAGGGATTCAGCACCTTGAGTTC
>JBEKXG010000600.1:0-3263 GCA_049512295.1 Syntrophobacteraceae bacterium | reverse complement strand
AAGTTCTGGCCAGCCTGGGACATCAAATAAAAGACGGTTCGGTTCTACAAATCTCAGTCTAATTTTCTATGGATTTTCAGTAGGTTGGATAGTGCCGTCTCGCCAGTCTCTGAAAGTCCTGTGTAACTGTCTTAGTGAAGCGCAGAGATAAGAAGAGCCTTCGGGCGATTGAGACCCCTCCCACTCAAAAAATCCCTGACGGCCGCGACGGGGAAAGCGCAGAGATAAGAAGAGCCTTCGGGTGATTGAGACCCGGTGAAGAATGATGAGTGATGAAAGATGAATGATGAGTTGCAGGGATAAGAAGACTCTTCGAGTGATTGAGACCCAGTGAAGAATGATGAGTGATGAAAGATGAACGATGAGTTGCAGGGATAAGAAGAGCCTTCGAGTGTTTAGACCGAGGCTCTTCATCTGCGGTCATCTGCGGCATCTGCGGATAAGTTGCGGAGATAAGAAGCGTCATTGTCCCTGAACAGGGACAATGCAGGGATATCTATTGCGAGGGTGTGGCGGCGCCTGCGCGCATGCGGCATTCGTGGGCTTTTGCCGAAAAGCCGCGCTGCCCGTAGATGGCGCCCAGGCGCTCCCAACTTACAGGCTCCAGCGCCCCGTAGCGAAGGGCCGTTTCGAACGCGACGGCGGCAAGCCCCATATTTTCGAGCAGAAAAGCCTTCGTGCCCAGCCATTCCCAGCTTCTGCCGAGCGCAGTTCCCTGAGGGGCCGAGGCGTTTATCAACTTCAGGGCGTTTTGGCGGTCGTTCATGCAATAGAAGCTGTAGGCCATGTGAAGGAACAACTCGGAGGAAGCGGGCAGCGGTTGTGAGGGGAAAAGAGAGGGGGCGTACGCTCTGCCGGAGATTGTCTTGAGAACTTCAAGGGCCTCCCTGTGCTTTCCCATCCTCTGGTAGATGATTCCCATATCGAAGTTGTGCAGCGGATTTCCGTCCACCAGGCTCCCGGCCATGGCGAGATAGCGGACGCTCCTGTCGCGGTCTTCCAACTCCAAGCTGACCCTGGCAAGTAAAAGGTAGCCCTCCGGAATCAGGTGATGATTGTAGTTTTCTTTCTCGAAACGCTCCAGGGCGCTTTCCATGCTCCGTCTGGCGTCCTCCCGCTTTCCCAGCGGCGCATAGGTCAAGGCGAGAAAAAAATGCAGCGCGCCGTCGTCCCTGCCTTCGGCCCTCTCCCTTTCCATTATTGCCAGGTTGCGCCATGCCTTGGCCACCCGAACATCTTCGGTCATGTACCCCACGTGGGTGATGACGATGTCCGTGCTCACCAGCTCAAGCCCGGCCCATACGGCGCTCGGAAATACCTGTTCATGAACGCGCCCCTCGAACCGCAGGCCGGCGATGATAGGAGTGCAGCGCAACTGCCGGCAGGAAGTGGGACGCTCATCGGTCCGATGGTTTTCCAGGATGAAATAGAAGGCTTTTTTCCCGTCGAAGTGTGATTTCAGAGATTCGATGTGACCCAGATTTTCCGGGTTGATCCTGTCGTCGGCGTCAACCCACAACTGGTAGCTCCCGGCAGCTTTTGACATGGCGAAGTTTCTCGCGGCCGCAAAATCGTCGATCCATTCGAAATCGTGAATCTTCGATGTAAACCGGGCAGCGATTTCTTTCGTGTTATCGGTCGAGCCGGTATCCACAACGACGATTTCATCGGCGACAGGGCCGAAGCAGGTCAGCGCGCCGGCAATATTAGCCGATTCGTTTTTTACTATCATGCAGACCGACAGGCCGGGGGATTGCGCCATCAGCTCACTGCTCCTCTGGGATGGACACCAGGCTCATACGAAGATTCATTCAAACGCTCACCGTGCTGGCTTCGCCGCCGCGTTGCGATCATTTTGAATGCAACTCCGCAACGGGGTCGGCGAGCCGGGACACAAGCCTCAAAAATCGCTCCGGAAAAGCCCGGCGAAAGGCATCCTCCTTGCTCCTGACACAGCCCGCAAGATAGGGCCGGAAGGCATTATCGGCGGCCATCGCCTGTAACATTTGAAAGGCTATGGACATCTCGCTTTCGTCCTTGGGCCGGGCGCTGCAAAAGTATTGCGCGGCCGCCGCCAGGTCGCCGGTCTTCAGGGATGCGAAGGCGAGCGGAAGGGCGAGTGAATCCGGGTCCGGCGCACCGCTCCGGGCCTTTTGGAGGTACTCCAGGGCAGCCGAAAAATTCCCGCAATTGAGCAGACAGACCCCGAGGCGCTCGAAAACGGCGGGCCCCGGTTTCAGGCGCCCGGTGAGCTTGAGAAAGGGGATGGCCTCGCCGAACCGGCCGGTTTCGGCAAAACAGACCCCGATAACTTCCACCAGGTCGGTCTTGTCGATGCTGTCTTCGAAAAAGATGTCGCTTTTGCGGTCCCGTGGCGGAAGCGAAACGAACCGGTAGGCCTCGAGAAGCAGGGGGAGCGCTTCACCGTGGGCCTGTTTCCGGAAGAGGGCAAGTCCCTTCAGCAAACGGGCCGTGTTCTGGACAGGCGCAACCGAGAGAGACCGGGAAGCGGCTTCCAGCGCCCGGTCGATTTCGCCGGCCCTCAAATGATGATAGCCCTTCATGTTAAGGATCATAGCCTCGAGGCTCGGGGTCAACCCTTTACCGCAAAGAGCGGCGTCGAACGCCCGCCGTGCTTCCTCTTCCCGTTCCAGGGCCATGCAGGTCAGCCCCAGGTGATACCGGGCATGAGCGTCATCGGGGTTTTCCGCCAACTCCTCTTCGAGCAGAATAAGATTGCGTTCGTATTTTCTCCTGACGATACCGGGTTCGAGCGCATACCCGAAATGCTCGATTTCAAAGGCGGCGTGGTCCACTCCAGCGCAGGATTCGATCAGGAATCGGTCCACGCCCTCGTGCACGCGGCCCGAAAACCGGATGCCGGGCAGATTTCGAAAAAAACGCACGGCGCGCCCGACTGTTGAACCGGCTTTTCCATCCGGACCGAAGTTGATAATGGGGACAGCGAAAGCGTCCACCCCGGGGGCGGATGCGGCAATTCTCAGGCAATCCTCCGAACCGGACGTATCGAGCCTTTCATCGGCATCCAGAAAGATGATCCAGTCACCCGACGCATGCCGAAGAGATTCGTTTCGGGCTTTTGCAAAATCGTCCGACCAGGGAAAAGAAAATACTTTCGCGCCCCGGAACTGTGCAGTTTCCTTAGTCCTGTCGGCCGAACCCGTGTCGACGGCTATGATTTCGTCAACAAGCCCGCGCACGCTCTCAAGGCATCGGGGAAGGTTCTTCTCCTCGTTTTTGAC
>JBEKXG010000599.1:0-3271 GCA_049512295.1 Syntrophobacteraceae bacterium | reverse complement strand
GATAGGCATGGACAGGGTCATTTTTGCGCTGCTTACGCCGGACCGGCAGCATCTCAGGGGAAAGTACGGACTGGGGTGGCTGGACGATGGCTGCGTCGAGAGTTTCATGATCGGCGCAAATTCAGATATATTCAATATTTTCGGTTATTTGTTAAGAAATAGGAAGCCCGTCTGGGTGACCGAAATACCGGACAATATTATCAAACCGCTCCTGACGGAGGAGTTGTCCAATCTGACCGGAGGCGGCCCGTTCTTTGCCATGCCGGTTGTCATCAAGGCGATGGAGATAGGAATTATCTATGCGGACAGAAGCCGGAGCGGCCGCTGCCTGGATGAGGAAAGTTTTGAGAGCTTCGTCTTCTTCGGCCAGCAGGCGAATCTGAGCTTGAGCGCGCTGGCCGTCAGTTAGTCCGCCGCCGTTATTTTCGATCAACGCATGCGGGAAACCCAAAAGCTTCCCCTGTATGGCTTGTCAAACAACCATTTCTCGCACCATACATTCACCCTGAAACGGTAGGCGGCCTTGTCGGCGCTAAACGGGAAAAGCGAGTAGGGCAAAAACAGGGCGAGGTCCTTGTATGCGGCATAGTCTCCCGGCGGGATGACCTGTGTTCTGACACGCAGGTACCCCTCGGTGGTCGCGAAATGCTTTGCGGTTGCGCGCATGTTCTTGCCGTCCTTGTCTTCCAAAAACACGGTGACATAAGCGGTCTTCCCCTTGGCCCTGCCTATATCCGCCGTAACATGGAAGACCATGCCCTTTTTGCCGTCGCGGATGACGTTGTGCTCCATCCGGACGGCCTTAACCTCGGCGGTGGGCGTGATGGGAGAGTACCATACTGTTGGCGGGTCGCTATCCGGAACAAGCTTGAGAAATTCGTTTTTGGGCAGCGTGTAGTAAGTGCTCTGAGCTTTGACCCACCGCGTATTCCAGCAGATGTTGTTGCATCCGTACTCGATCCAGCAGTAGCCGCCCTCTCCCCATTTATCGCCCCAGGAATTTTTGATATACCACGCGCCGTGACGCCCGCGCTTGTCGTCCCATCCCAGCAGCAGCACCTCGTGGTTGTGTTTGGGCTGGTCCGGGCCGGGTTTGTAGTGTTCTGCAAAAACACCGGTTTTGTATTTCTTGAACGCGGGTGTGGAAAACAGGTCCACCGTGAGAGGTCCGTGCCTCAGCAGCGCCAACTTCACCTCTTCCACCCTGATCTTCCCCGGCCCTCTGCCCACCCTGCCCCAGGCGATTGCTCGATATCTGGTGGGGATGTCCTTTCTGAGCTTCCCCGGATGGCCGGTATACTTGTAGGCCGAAAAAGGGGCCGTGCCGTGCTTGAGCAGCACGTCGAAAGCCACCCCGGAGTTCCCGCCGGCGGGCCTCTGCGTATAGTCCAGAATGGGCTGGGGCGATAACTTATGGCGGACGCCGTTGCGTATCAGCCAGTTGCATTCCAGCGCCTCGACGGCGGCATAGGCCCAGCAGGACGGGCTCTTTCCCTGGTGGTGTACGTGAAAGTCCTGGTTCAGTTCGCACCAGTTGAATTGCGCTGCGGACGGCAAAGGGAGGCGCGAGAGCAACGGCCTTTCGGGCAGTGCGCCGGGATGTGCGCTCTCGAATTTCCTGCGCTCCGCATCGTCGAGTTTTAGCAGTTTGTCTGCAGGCGGCAGATTTATGGTCAGGTTCGGCGGCTTGGCCCCCGAAACGTCTGCGGCAAGCAGCGCATGGGGAACGGCCCGGGCTCCTGTGGCCACCAGGCACGCAAGCACAACGGCAACGACATTCCTGAGTCGTTTGTCGTCGGCCATGACTTCTCCATGTTAAGGGAATTCGAATTCAAGCTGACTTCAGCAGGAACGAGTGTTTCCTTTGTCTCGATTCGCCTTCTGCGCTCACCCGGATAGCCCTCAAGCCGCTCACCGGACACTCGTGCTCGCAGATACCGCAGCCGGTGCATCGCTCGGGGTCTACCTGGGGGGTCTGGAGCCGGACCTGCAACTCAATTTTTTTCAAATCAGAGGTGTTGAGTTCGGGCGCCACTTGGGATGCCAGGAGGATCGAATTCTGCGAATTTGAAAGAATTCGAGTTCTTGCAGAGACAGCGCCGCCTTCAACCATGACGTAGAAGTCTCCCGTCCCTAACCGGTCAGGCTGAAGGACCGGGTCGGAAAGCAAAACTGTCGCGCCGGAGATTTTTGCGCGGCTCAGGTTGCCGCCCCGGACCGTAGCGAAGCTCTCTTTTACGAATATCGCTTTCGGGCTTACAGGGCAGTTTTCCTGGCAGACGATGCACGGCTTGTCCATGGCCCAGGGCAGGCAGCGGCTGCGGTCGACGAAAGCCGTGCCGATCCTGATGGGACCGGCTTTTTCAAACGCGCCGCGCCCCAGCTTTTCCTCGAGTGAAATCGGGCGGATGGCTGCGGTTGGGCAAATATGGCTGCACGCGGTGCAATTCATCTGACAGCCGCTGGATCCGGTTCGCATGTTCAGAGCGGGGGTCCAGAGGCCTTCGATACCGGCCCTTGTGATATCGGGTTGTATAACGTTAGTGGGGCAAACGCGCGCGCATTGCCCACATTTGATGCAACGGTCCAGGAACTCGGATTCGGGCAGAGACCCCGGTGGTCGAATCAGCGCGGGATCGAAGTTTTGGCCGAGTCTTCCGTCTATTCTGAGCATCGGAATGGCGGCGATTCCGCAGACAGCGGCCGCGACGAATCCCCGGCGTGACAGGTCCGGCGAGACGATCTCGCCTGAAGCCGACCGGAACGTGTTATAGCCGATCAGCTCGTCATTGCAGGTGTAGAGGCAGTTCATGCACAACACGCATTCGGGGATTCGGATGCGTCCCGCAGGGTGGCAGGCCCCTTCGCACCTGGAATCGCAAAGACTGCACTGGCTGCATTCGGCCGTTTTCTTTCCGATCCGCCACAGAGCGTATCTGCCCAAAACACCAAGGAGTGCGCCCAACGGACATACGAACCTGCAATAAAACCGAGGTATCGCCAGGTTCAGAAAAAGGGCGGCAAAGAATACTGAAGCTGTAAGCCACGCACCTTCGTAATGCCTCTGCGCCGAGGAAGTCAGGTGAAAGGAAGAGTCCGCAAAAGGGAGAAGCAGGAAATTTACCGAGCGATAAACAAGGGGGATTGGATCCAGCAGTCCGGTCATGAGCGAGGCGGAAACGACCCCATCGAGTTTTAGAAAATAACCGGCCGCTGCCCAGAATACCGCAAGTCCCGTGAAAACAGTGACCGGCCGGCCGATCAGAGGATC
>JBEKXG010000598.1:0-4830 GCA_049512295.1 Syntrophobacteraceae bacterium | reverse complement strand
CTCTTATGAAACTTCATGAGCTGCGTGATGTTGTTTAGGAAGCCAAGGGTTCGATTTTATAGCCCATTTCCGTAAGAGCTTTGGCATACGATGCCAATCGACGCCGAGCAAAACGGGCCTCATAGATATCGGAGCCTGTATCGACATATGCTTGCCCATAGCGAATTAACCGAAAAATGAGTTGAGCCAGTTTGCGGGCCGTCGCAAAAACGGCAACCGAAGCACCTTTTCGCCTGGAAATACGGCGATAGTATGCGCCAAGCGCCGTCTTCGAATTGCGCAAAGTTGTGGCGGCCATGCGCAGTGCATTGCACACCCGTGTTGAGGTAACAGCCCGGAACTTGCCCGGGACCTTTTTGCCGGCGCTGATGGAGATATTGGGCGCCAAACGTAGATACGAAACGAAGTGCCCTTCGTCGGGAAATGCGGACAAGTCAGAGCCGACTTCGCTCATGACAGTGGCTGCGGTATCCACCCCAATGCCGTCGATTGTGGTTAGATCAAAGCCGGACATGCGATAGAGGGCCTGACGCATTGGCTCCTGACCCCGCTGGCAAAACTTACTCGCCTTGGCTTTGGATGCCGGGGGTGGTGCCGATGAATCTTTGGACTCGGGAGGTTGCAGTGAATCGATGAAGCTGAGGATCTCGGTATCATAGTCAGCGATAACGGCACATAGCTGATCATAAACCTTAAGGGCTTGTCCGAGGTTGAACAAATGCTCAGGGCGCCAGTTCCCGGTGAGTTCTTCGGCAATCTGGTCTTCCGATTTTTGGCAGCGGCGATCGCGCAAACGCGCTAGGGTAAGGGGATCCCGTTCACCGCCCACAATGGCACGGATAATGGCCATGCCGGTAACACCTGTAATATCCGAAACGGCGTGATGTACGCAGACGTTCATCTGATCGAGGCTCTTCTGCATTCGTCGGACCCAGTCTGAACGTTGGTCCACGATGTTATTTCGTTCACGAATTAGGGCACGCAGGCGACAGATGTCATCGCCGGGCCGGAAAGAACCCCGAAGCAATCCGCAGGCATGCAGTAATTGAAGCCACTGGCAATCGATCATATCGGTTTTGCGGCCGGGAACATGGGTAATCTGGCGGGCATTAACCAGATGGACGTCAAAACCACGGCCGTCCAGGATTTCAAATAAGGGAATCCAGTATACGCCGGTGCTCTCCATGGCAACAGTAGCGATCTGCTGTTGCTCAAGCCAGTCGCAAAGACGCAACAGTTCCGGAGTTGTGGTTCCAAAACGCTTTACGTTTGGGGAACCATCCGGTAAAGGTGGACCGGCGACACAGTGCTCGCGTGAGCCCAGATCGATACCGGCCGCATTGGGTTGAATGGTGTTCAATGAGTGTGGTTGCCGTTTGCGTCCTTTGCTTGGGACATTCTTGTGCTTGGGGGCCATCGTTATCCGTCTCCTTTGCCGGGTGAGGAAACGACAGCCCGGGGTGGCTTTCGTAAATATTCTCTTATGGGAGAGTGCATAGGCCTCATCAGTGTTCAAAAGCGGCCCGGGGCCATGCTGGATTAGGGGCAGGGACCTTGACTGCTGCCGTTTCCAGTCTTGTCCTTTTAAAGGGGCCCGTCACACATTGCAAGATCGAAGTTTCATCCTCGTTCAAACCGCGTCCTGGGAACGCGGCGGCGCTGCTGGATTCTGAATCTATAAGAGCCTTCCGACCGACCCACTCAGGAAAAGCCAAACGGGATTGACGCGCAGACTTGCCGGCCCCTGTCAGGCTTGCATCTTCTTCGCCAGGAGAGCGACTGCGTCGAGCTTGAGCAGGTGGCTTTACCCTTTTAAGAAATTATGGTATGTTGACTGGATAGTTGATTTCCGGCGCCTTCCGTTGTGCAGTAGCATATGGCTAAACATGGATTGAAATGTACGCTATGCAATGGGATTCCCGGACGTGTTAACCGCTCGACACGAGGACAGAGTATCTTTGAGTCAAACTCATCTGCCAACGAAACGGCCGGTAGTTGTAATCCTGGGCATGCACCGAAGCGGAACCTCCCTGGTTGCCAATTTCGTGCATGCCATCGGGGTAGACCTTGGGAATGACCTGATGCCGGCCAATGAGTGGAATGCTGCAGGATACTGGGAGTCCCGGAAAATTTGGGAGGCCCACGAAAAGATACTTAAGGAATTGAACTGTGACTGGCACAACCCGCCGCTATCTCTTCCCGCCAACTGGTGGCGCAAACCCGCGATTCAGGAATTAAAAAACGGTCTTCTCGAATTTGTCCGTTCAGAATGCAAGAGAACGGAAAAGCTATGGGGATTCAAGGACCCCCGCACTGCGATTCTTTTGCCCTTGTGGCGGGAAATATTTGACGAACTCCAGTTGAAGCCTCTCTATATATTATCGGTGCGCCACCCCGGGTCCGTGGCCGCGTCTCTGGCCCGTCGGGACCGTTTGGGTCTCGCCAATTCCCAGGCGCTTTGGCTGAAGACTTACCTGGACGCACTGACACAGACCAGGCACAATCAGGTGGGCGTCGTGGATTACGATCGCTGGTTTGGTTCCGGAATGGAGCAGGCCAGAACCGTGATAGAATCCCTGAGCCCACATCAGTCCATAAGTGAGGAACAGATAGCAGACGCCGTCAACCAGACCATCCATTCCGGATTGCGGCACCACTCCTCCGAGCACAATGAAAGATTCTTGCCGATTGTCGAAAGATCTTATTCTCTGCTGAAGCAGGCAGCGGTGGATGGAAAGGTCCCTGATGAAATCTGGAACCTCACGGAAACCTTCGAAAAGACGAAGGACATCTTGAGTATCTGGGAGGATCTTGTTGCAGAACGTGATGCGATAATTACAGAGCGTGATCAACAAATGGACTGGTGCAAGAAGAAGTACAGGATATACAGAAAATTTCTATATTATTCGTATGCTGTCTTTCTGATTTTAGTAATTGTTTACTTTGCATCCTCATTTGTATTGAAATAAGCTTTTCATGAAATCTATACCGGCCTGCGCTTGAGGATGGATAGGTAAATCTTTATAAATGGCTTGGCAAATTTGAAAAAGGGGTACACGAAAAAGAAGAGCGGAAGCCTGTTTTTGATTCTCGCTGAAGCTTCACGCCTTTCCAGCAACCCCTTCTTGTGAAGTCTCCAGAACTGATAGACTGCGTCGGCTACCAGGTAATGTTTTAGGACCCGGCCCGCACGGACATAGGGCCTGTCAAGGTATTGCCGAAGGAGAAAATAGTGGTCGTCCAGATAGACGTGCGTCCGGACATTGTCGGCTGTTTTCTGCGCGGGATGCACCCGAAATGAGCAAAGAGGGCGATTAATGAAGGCGAATTTCCCTTTTTCCAGGAGGTGGAACCACATCTCCATATCCAACAGGTGTTCGTATCCCTCGTTGAAGCCCCTTTCTGCATGATCTTTTCTGAACATGACCGCGGTCGGCTCACCGATAAGATTGCGGCCGCCGTAGAGGCACTTGCGAATGATGCTCGTTCCAGGGGCGATTAGATCCTTGTGGAAGGAGGATTCGACGCGCAGTACCTCGGAATGGGCATCAATAATATTGCGGGAGGAAGCGACCAGGCTGATGTCGCGATCTGCATCCAGAAGGCCGACCATCTCGCTCAAAGCATCTCTTGAAGCCAAAAGATCGTCTGCGAATACATATTTGATATACTGTCCTGCGGCTTTACGGAGGCAGAGATTCCAGTTTGCCGCAAGGCCAAGATTGCGTTCGTTTCGACCGAATTTGATCCTGGGGTCGGATAAAAATCCCGCGATGACCTCTTCGGTGTTATCGCTGGAGCAATCATCCTGAACGATCAGTTCGAAATCGCCGAATCTCTGATTCAGAACGGATTCCATAGCAGAGGCAATGAAATTTGCGTAATTGTATGTCGGGATACAGACGCTTACCCTGGGAGCCATGAAACATAAACCCCTGTCAAGCAATCCAGCCCCAAAGGGGATGCTCGGTTGGGACTGTGAAACCAACCACGCCACAGTGACCCTGAATGAAGTTCATTTTTCCTCAAGACTCATAGCCATATCGGCTCAAAAGCTCCTTAAGCCTTCCAATGCGCCGATTGAAAGCCCATCTCTTCAATATTCCCCTTGGCATCTGAGATTCAATTGCTCCGAGCCGGTTGGATATCCTGTATTGCAGTTGGGAACTCAGCCTGCCGTCCGTGACCTGCCCCAGATAGCCCTCGATCACTCTCAACTGCATCTCCCTGGGATGACTCCGCTTCACGCGCAAAGCATGCTTGTTTTCCAGCTTCCTCCAGTTTTCCTTCATTATTTTTCGGGTACCCTGCGCGAGCCTGCTGAATGATCCCCCTCCCCTGTGATAGACGAATGCGTCTTCCGCACATATCAGCTTATACCCGGTTTGACGCGCCCGCATGCAGTAATCGTCATCTTCATAAAAGCCGAGCCCGAAGTTCTCATCCAGCATCCCTACCCTGTCAAGTACATCCCGGCGCAGGGCCACACAGAAAAACGTCAGCATCTCCGTTTCGAATCTTCCGCCCCGGCTGTTTGAAACCCAGGCCAATCCCTCTGCCATGATCTCTTCGGGTGTTGACCCCATGGTGAAGATTCTTTGTTCATTTCCCGCCGAGTTGGAAACCGGGCCTGCCAGCCCGATGGTTGGATCTTGCGACAGCAGAGAGGTCAGGCCTTCGATCCAGTTTTTTGTCACTATACAGTCGCTGTTGAGAAGGATCAAAAACGCGCCTGAGGCAATCTTGAGTCCGTCGTTGTTGCCGCCGGCAAACCCCCGGTTCGATTTGTTAAAAACGCACCTGAGCCGGGGTTCCCGCTCCATCATTGCT
>JBEKXG010000597.1:0-3317 GCA_049512295.1 Syntrophobacteraceae bacterium | reverse complement strand
CTTCCGCTTCGGATTGGCCTGGGGGGTGGAAGTGGCCGCCTACCCTCATCCGGTTGAGGAGTTCAACTTCCTGGAAGTGGAAAAACCTTTCAAAAACAGAGCCATGGTCCATGTCGTGATCGGCTGCGTGGATAGCGGGAAGGCTCGCGCAGCCATCGCAAAGCGCCTGTCGGATCAGGAACATGGAGACACATGCCCACTTTACTGGCTGGATTGCGGAAATGGGAAACAGTCCGGGCAGGTTATGCTGGGCGGTTACTCCTATGAACGCCATCCGCGTTACCAGACCCACGACAAGAAGCCTATGTTCCCGGTGCCGGGGTACTGCACCTGGTCACCATGGCCTTATGAGCAAATGCCGGACCTGCTCGAGGATGCAGCGGAGGTAAAGGGCAGGGAGGAAAAGAATTTGTCCTGCGCCGACCTGGCCTTGTTGGACAGCCAGGGATTGACCATCAACCAGAATATGGCCGGTCAGGCCTCGGAATTCCTGATCCGCTTGCTGGTCACCCGCAACCTGAACCGGTATGCCACCTATCTCGATCTCGCAGCCGGCACTACCATCTCCAGGTACTTCACGGAGAAATGGCTGCGGTCTTCATGGAAAAAGATCGAAGGAAATATCTGGCATGAACCATCCGAGAAAGGTGCCCGGAAGGGCTACCAAAATCGCGTCGCAAACGAAAACGGAGTGTACGAATAGCAGGAGCAGCTTGCATAGCGGTTAAGACATTCAACCACTTGTAAGGTGTCCCTTTGACCGCCCCATAATACAGGTTGAAACCGTCCACATAAACGATTGTATTCATTTTTCCCACCGGGAAGTTAAAAAAGCAGAGGCGGCCAAAGACCGCCTCGCACCCTGTTCCCTAAGGAACAGGGGGGATGTATTTGTTTTATAGCACCTACTGGCCTGTTTGTCAAACAATCTTGGTTGCATCACAATCGGGTGCATGTCAGATTAGGGGCGAGTTATAGGCGGTTTTCCAATTGTAGCAAGAAACAGGCTGGTTAATAGATTCCATAGTTTCCAAATCCATCTTTTTCCAACTGACGCCGGTGAGGATTCGCCCGGCGCAGAACCCATTCCATAGGGCTAATGCCCGGAGGTAAAGAAATGTCCCACAAATTCAGTCTCTCGTTCAATATACGCCGTTCTTCCAAGGCCACCATCCACTTCGAAGGCTCCAACCTTCATGACCGGTTCGATCAGGATGAAATGCCGGCCTTTGAAAAATTTCCCAAGGGGAGCCATGCCGGCCGCCGGCAGAGCAGAAAGGGGCGGCCTGACGGGGATAAATAGCACTTTAACGCCAGCCTATCTTCA
Organism: Syntrophobacteraceae bacterium; assembly: GCA_049512295.1. Taxonomy (GTDB): domain Bacteria; phylum Desulfobacterota; class Syntrophobacteria; order Syntrophobacterales; family Syntrophobacteraceae; genus SbD1. The sequence goes on along the minus strand of JBEKXG010000597.1, from coordinate 1,990 downwards.
AGAAAGCTCTGTCCCAAAAAAGCCGGTTTTGCAGAGCTTATCAGGCCGAATAACGTTGATCTCCGTTTACATCATACCCTGCGGGTATCTTGGGGTAATTTTCTAATCCCAGCCAGATGAGGCTTGCGAAAGGGTGAAGGCAGGGATGCCGGATAAAAAAGAGTAAAATAGAAGCGCGGAAAGGAGCAACATATGACTCTTTACACTGAAGTTGTCAGCAAAGTGCAACGTATGTCACAGGCTGAAAAATTGGCACTGTTGAGAGTGCTCGCCGATTCTCTGAACCAGGAAACTCCGAAAACGAAACGCAAGCACACCTTGAAAGCGCTGTATGGTGCATTGCGCCCAAAGGATGGGCGCGTCCCGACAGATGATGAACTCAAGCAGGATTACGCCAATTACCTTGCGGGGAAATACAAATGATCCGCGCCTTGTTGGATACGAACATCATTTTGGACGCCTTATTTGCACGTGAACCGTTCGGCGAGCAAGCCGCTGCGATTTGGAAAGCGCATGAGGATGAGCGTTTTACGGGCTATTTATGTGCCATCACCCCCGTAAATATCTTTTACATTGCCCGAAAAGAAGTCCAACGCAAACAAGCCCTGCGGATGATGAATGATTTGATGAAAACCTTTGAGATTAGCCCGGTCAACCAGGATGTTTTGCGTTCTGCCCTGCAGTTGGAAATGAAGGATTTTGAAGACGCGGTGCAAATTGCCAGCGCGCTGGCCGATGGATTGGATTTCATTGTGACCAGGGATGTGACAGATTTTGTGAATTCATCCATCCGGGCGCTGTCTCCGGCGGAGTTTGTGAAAGAATTGCAGTGAGCTTTGGGCCGGCTGCCTGGCAGGGCCGGCCCGGTCGCTGAAGCACCAGGCTTTGGTGCCCTAGGAAATTAATGCCTCCGAGTTCTCCCCTCCGGGGACGATGTTGAAGAACTCAGAGGGCTCTGTATGGTAAGCAAATAATTTTCTCATCTTGGTGGGATATTATTCGGGCGTTTAATGGATGAGTCCGTTCTCCGAAACCAGTTTACATCTACTCTTCGGCAGATTGATGTTCGGTTCCTGCTTCAAAGGGCATTGCCTGAAACCAGGAATCTCCGAGTCCCAAGGCACTTCGGAACTGCCCGCGAACATCAGTTCCTTCGATTGACTGGTTGAGAAAAGACGACTCGATGTTTAACGAAGTCCGGATGAAACAAGAACGATCCAGTGTGTAAACACTTTTGCACACTGGAAAGGCAGCAGCTTGCACGGCAGGCCCGCTGACCTACCTCGGCGCATACGTGAACCCGGCTCCCAATCAGGAATTCCCTGTGCAGGCATTCATCGAACACAACAGCCTGCCAATCCGCAGGCACGCACATTCCGTCCTAGAACACCTGCATCTTGGCGCCGAATTCAATGAGTTCGCCCACTCGTGGTTGGAATACGCCGACCAGAATGGCTACGCCTTCGGTTACGACTCGAAGGTGGTCCAGCACGAGGATATCCACTCACCATTGGAAATCGTCGAATAAATCCCAAATATCTTACCCATCATAGACTGCGCCCCTCCCCAGGGGCGCAGTTTTCTTTTGGAGGAACATTATGCCAAACACTTTCTATTTCGCTACGGAGACCGACCTGGTCTTCGGCGGTCCTGCTTCCAGGGCGGAAGGGAACCTGGCGGCCATCCGCCTGCTGAAGAAACTCGCAGAAGAGGGGAGAGACGCCTCGCCGGAAGAACAGACCATTCTCAGCCAGTATGTCGGTTGGGGATGCACCGATGTATACAACTCGCGCAGGCTGGTGCTAGACCGGGAACTTTCCTGGGAAGAAAAGCGTTTCCTAGACGACAGCACAAATAATGCCCATTTCACCGCCCTGCCGGTGATCGCGGCCATGTGGGAGGGCTTGCTCCATCGGGGCCTGAGCAACCTGCGCGCGATCCGCGCGCTGGATCCCTCTGCCGGAAGCGGGAACTTCTTCAGCATGATCCC
>JBEKXG010000596.1:0-3318 GCA_049512295.1 Syntrophobacteraceae bacterium | reverse complement strand
ATCGGCAAGACCGAGATGGGCACTTACCCGCGGGGGGTCCGCGGCAAGAACCGTCTTGAACTCATCTTCGGCCTCGGCGAGCCGGTTCAAGTTGTAGTAGACGTCCGCCAGCCCGGCGTGGATGGAAACATCCTGCGGAATCGCCTTGAGCGCTTCGCGGAAGTGGTAGCGCGCCAGGCCGTATATTTTGCCTTCCAGCAAAAGCTCGGCCAACCCCCGGTGGTAACGGGGGTCGGCCTTCCCCATGAGCCCTCGTGTCAGTTCCACGGCAGCCTCGTCCCCTGCTCCCTTGTCGAGCAAAAGGAGACCGAGGTTGCCGTGGGCTTCGGCAAGGGTTTCGTCGTTTTCTATTGCTGCACGGTATTCGCCGATCGCTTCGTCCGACTCTCCCTGACGTTCATGGCGCAGCCCCAGTACAAAGTGACCTGCGGCCCCATCCGGACAGAGTTTCAGAATTCTCTCTTCCTGCTTCGTTTGTTTCTCCCCCGACAAACCGGCCAGCGCTTGCGCCAGTACTTTTGCTTTCGTACAGCTGTCGGTTGGGCTGAAGCCCCAGTTGAAACCACATGTTACGCCCATAGATAGAATAAGGAGGACCAGATAACGATATTTGTTCATAAAGCTCCATCTCAAGATTTTCCGGCGTGGTTCCCGCTATTTTGACTCTACGGCGAATTCGTCTCGTCTGTTTCTGGCCCATGCCGCTTCATCATGGCCGGGGTCGGCAGGCTTTTCCTTGCCATAGCTGATCACCGAAAGTCGCTCCGCCGGGATGCCTAAAGTAACCAGATACTGCATGGCTACCCTGGCCCTCTTTTCTCCCAGAGCAAGGTTGTACTCATCGGAGCCGCGCTCGTCACAATTACCCTCGATCCGGACCTTCCCGCCAGAATCTTTCTTGAGCAGCTGCGCATCTTTCGCCAGGTTGGAGCGGGCTGTTCCGGAAAGCTTGTACGAGTCGAAATCAAAGTAGATCTTTGCCAGCGCGGATTTCAACTCTTCAATTTGCCCGGCATTTTTCTGAACTTCTCCCACGCTGCTTTCCGCCACCCGGGCCTGTTTAACCGGCTGCTCTTTGACAACTTCGGCCTTTACAGGGGTAGTTGAGGATGCGGACGCAACGGGAGCAACCCCCTCATCCTTCTTCACCATCTCATGTTTGGCGCAACCGCTTGCCGCCAACAGCACGCAACTGCCTAATACCACTAAAACACTCTTTGCCTGTTCCTTCATTGTCTTCTCCTTTTCATGTTGGTTTAATAGCGCATGGCTTTGCACAGTCAGACTTGTCCATTTAAACATAAAAATATGACAACTGAGACTTCTTCAAGCTGTAAGAAGGACAAAGTTCAAGAATCAGCGGATTTCGGAAATTCCTGGATCCAGAATCCGCAGATATAACAGAGAACACCGGATACCTGTCCTGTCTCTGCAGCGACCTGTTGCCTGATAATACCAATCCTGGCCTTGCATTTCGGACATAACATATTTCCCTCGGTTCTTCATCCGATTGATGAAGCTACAGCCCGATATTATGCATACTAATTTCTGTTTGAGCCGCGGCAATCCTGCATAGTGATAGGCTATGACTATTTGCATAAACGCAACATCATGCACGGACAGACGCAAACATCTCACTGACGACATTACACATCGGGCAAGTTACAGATGGATTGGTTATTGAACAGATAGAATGGGTTATGCGCTGGGAGCGGGAGGTGCACGGGCTTTGGAATGCCCTGATGGAATGAAGCTGTAATTCTGGATTTTCTGCTGAGGGGATAAACTGAACTGCGTTGGAGCATCTAAATTGATTGAGTTTTGGCAAACGACATCAACCAGGTCCTTTCTTGATCCTTCTTCCTGGCTGTCTTTGGCAGCAGTTTCAATGATGGCACGCGAGTGCGGTTTGGGGGTGTGTGCCCCCAGATTGACGGGCACCCTTATCCCAAGGAAGACAAGATGCAGGCAGACCGCCACGATAACAGAGTAGAAGAGCCTCTTGTTGTTTATGCGCATCGCTGGAATACTCATTAGAAGTTAATATTACATGAAAAGAGCTCTGGATGCAACCAAATCTCTTGCGACGGAATGGCAAGGCAAAGCCGGTTGTGCCGACCGAGGAAGGGTTGGCAGGGTAGGATAGATTGTTTGCTGAGTTGTTCCGGAAAAGGCAGCAGGAAATTGCAGAGGTGCATACCAGCCCCACATTCCCTACAATGCATTTTGTGTTAAAATAAAGCATAAGGGTGAATGCAGTCGACGAACCACACAGTAAGGGAAAGGATACGCGATGAAAACTGCCCGGATGTTTCTGATTTTCGTGATGATCGCATTGGGAAGCAACTCGCTGGCCGGCTGTCGTTGGTGGCAACCGCCCGCGCCACCCACGCCACCGGGTTTGCCGCCACTGCCGCCGCCACCGCCGATCCCGATTCCGGATCCGGGGTTTCCCGACAGACATTGATAACTAAAGGAGTGTTTCTTATGAAAATGAAATTATTGCTGGTTTCTGTTCTGTTGTCGATCTGGGTTGGCGTCTGGCCAGCTCAAGCGGCCGCTACGGTTACCGACGAGGTGAAAAAAGTCGTTGATGAGGTGGTACGTATCGTTTCCGATAAAGCGTTGAAAAATCCGCAGAACGAGGAAAAACGCCGTGCCGAACTGAAAGATGTGATAAGCACCATATTCGATTACGGTCAGATGGCCAAACTTGCCATGGGAACCCACTGGAAAGAGCGCACCCCTGCCGAGCAAAAGGAATTTGAACAGCTTTTCGAAACGCTTCTGGAAAACGCCTATGCAACTAAAATCGAGGCGTACAATAACGACAAGATCGTCTACGTGAGAGAAAACGTGGAAGGTAATCACGCCGAGGTCAAATCCAGGGTGATCACTGTCAAGGGGGAAGAATACACCCTCGATTACCGGCTGACCAAGAAAGAAAACAAGTGGCGGGTGTATGATGTAGTGATCGAAGGGGAGCCTGGTTGCCAATTACCGCGGCCAATTCAATCGCATTATCAAGACACAGGGTTATGATGAACTGGTGAAAAAACTCCAGACGAAGAGTACGGAGATAAAAGCGCCGTAGGCACCCTGGCGGTGCATGAATGGCAGGCGCTCAAAAAGGGGTTCCGAAAATTGGGCCAGTGACAGAAGACGTGGCGGAGTGAAAATCATGGATACTGACGATAGTGTCATCTCCCCATTGCGGATCAACGCGGTAGAGGTTCCGGGTACCGGCGGCCTGATCGGCATGGCGGAGTGTCCCGGCAGAAATGAATACACCTGGCTCGGCATACCTTTAGGTCCGTG
>JBEKXG010000595.1:0-4072 GCA_049512295.1 Syntrophobacteraceae bacterium | reverse complement strand
CGAGAGCCATCGAACCGGAAAATATAAAGGCTTTTCTTGCTGTAATCGATCACGTTCGTGATCGGGCCATGTTTCTTATGCTCTTGCGGACAGGAATGAGGATATGGAGCCCTAAAATAGGGCCCGTGAGTGGCAATGGGACGAAAAGTGCAACAAGGTCACTGGAACCATGCAAATCGTGGCAACGTCAGTGACGTTTCCGAGACCAATAATATTACGTTGATCGCTCAATCTGATAAAAATGGGAAGCGCACAGTCCTGCAATAATTCTCATACCAGGTGCAACCAGGAATGGCGTCATCCAAAGTCTCAAAACGGAAAAAGTCGAGAAACAAAGGACGGATCGGCATGCATGCCATGGGAAATAGATCAGCCCGTGGCATGTTTATCGATAAGATGAGAGATTCTCCGGAGTATGACAAAACCATCGTCTTCGATGATCCTCCCGGCGTTGAGAAGATGTCGGAAGTGCTGCTGGAATATGCGGAACCCCTTACGGCACCGCTTCCCGCTCATGACGGCAAGGCATTTCGCAATGCCATAGGGGTCGCCGCTATGTGCTGGAACGCCGCTCTCAGCCCCAAAGAACTGCGGAAAGAAGGACTCAATCAGTTTGTATCCGGCGCAGCAGATGAGGTGTCATTACCGGCTGCGGAGTTGCTCGAGATTTTGAATTTCATGGTTGAACGAAAGAACCGGCTCTTCCGAAACAATAAGCGATGGATTCTTGACTATTCGGTAAAGTCTACGAAGGTTCGCTCGTGTCACCGATTCAACTTCATCTCCGAAAGACTCGGACCCAATGGACTCTTGTGACCTAATCGTTTTCGAATGGTGGATAAGGGGGTCATGCTTCGTCCGCGAATTGCTGTCGCAAATTGACCATGACCCCGCACACAATCACCGGCTTTGGCAGGACGTTTATCACGTCCCCTCACCGGCGGGCGTGCTGTATGTGAAGTTTACCGCTGATGCTGTTACCGAATTTTTGCTGCTGTCGTTCAAGGAGAAAAGCCATGACTAGTCCTGTTTGTCCGGAAACGGGGGCACCGATGCATCGAGATGTGCGCCCGATGACTCTTACCTATAAGGATGAGAGCATTACGTTTGATATGCCAGGCTGGTATTGCGACCAGTCGGAAGAAAGTATCCACACCGGCGCGGATATGAAGGTATCAGACCGGATGTTGAATCGGCTTAAAGCCCGTAGTGAGGGACTGCTTGAGCCGGATGAAATACGGCGTATTCGCAAAAAGCTGCGGCTGACCCAGGAAGCGGCTGGGCTGGTAATCGGCGGCGGGCCTCGTGCATTTCAGAAATATGAAAGCGGAGATGTGTTGCCGAGCCGTGCCATCAGCAGCGCCCTTATTTTGCTCGATCATGACCCAAAGGCTTTGCCGGTGCTGACGCGAAGGCAGGGCAAGACAGCAACGGCCTTGCATGGCGAACTCCGCCCATAAAGGAGCAGGATGAACGACCGAAAACACCTCGTTTCCGCCGAGGTCGATAAACTGATTGCGGCCGTCAAGGGCGGCCGGAACGAGGCCCGCGACCGGTGCCTATTGATTTTGATGTTCCGGCATGGTTTGCGCGTGTCGGAGGCCTGCGCCTTGCAGCTCGACCAAGTGGACATTGAAAGCCGCGTTATGCACGTCGCGCGGCTGTAAAAAGGACTGTCCACCACGCACCCGCTACGCGCCGACGAGCTGCGCGTTATCAAGGCCTGGCTGGCCGACCGCGCCGCTATGAAGGCGACCGGCAAGGCTTTTTTTATAAGCGAACGCCGGACGGCCCTGAGCCGCAAGAGAGCTTGGGCTGCTATCCGTGATTATGGCGAGCGCGCCGGGTTGCCCCTGCCCGCCCATCCGCACATGCTGCGCCTCGCTTGCGGCTTTGCCCTGGCCGACCAGGGCGCGGACACACGGTCGATTCAAGACTATCTTGGACACAGAAACATACAGCACACGGTGATTTACACAGCGGCAAATCCGGCAAGGTTTGAGAGGCTTTGGCGGTAAAAGGATAGCTGGGAGACGGACGAAATGGAAAAAGGCTTGGAGCGTGTACCAACTCTGTTGGCGCAGCTTTATGCAATTGTTGATGAGCTAGAGGCAAGTTTTGATGGCAGGAAATTTACTCCTGATGGCCATCTTATTGGAAGCATCGGAGAAGTGATTGCTGCCTATATGTACGGTCTTTCACTTCTCCCCTCGTCGTCTAAGGATCACGATGCCGAGACAAAGGACGGTCGATTGGTGCAGATTAAGTTTACAGTTGGTACCAAAAGCTTTTCCGCCTATGGACAGCCTGACCACCTGATTGCCCTGCAACTGGTAAATCGAAAAAATGTCGTTGAAGTTTTTAATGGCCCCGGTTCAGTAGCCTTGGAATGCGCGGGCAGAAAGCAAAAGAACGGCCAGCGTCAAATGTCGATTGCATGTCTCAAGAAAGCAATGGAGAAGGTCGCGGAAGTAGACCGCATCCGACCAATTAATCAATTGGTCTTGTGCCAAAAATCTTAACTTATGACACCAGATGACACCAGCCGCAGCGCGGAAAAGCTTTGACGGTCTGGTCACACGGCTTGCGTGCACTCCGCGTTGCCCGTATACCAGACGCATACCGCTATGGTGATAGGTGGATTTAAGTACCTGAAATGGCTTCAAATTATTTTGGGGCCAGAGGTTTAAGTCCTCTCGCCCCGGCCATTCGTCCAAAAGTACCCCAAAAGTATCAAGCCCCTTCCCGGTGGAAGGGGCTTTTTTATGAAACGCCCACAACACTGACGTGGGAGCGAACATACGGGAGGGGAAAGGGCAGATCGGCGGCCAAGGGCTGGTCCGGGGCATTCGGATGTCCGAGTGAGCGCGTAGAGTAACCATGCAAAGATATTTTGTTTATCCTTCAATTTCCTTCAGGATTTCAGGTCTCAATTCGGTATACTTCAATGGCGTAGTTGATCGAGCATTATTCACCGCCCACATGGCTTGGATGAAACTTGAATTACCATTGAAGCCCCTCAAAATCAAGTGGGAGGGGACTCGCGAGGAACTCAGGGGAAGGGAGCACAGAAGGAACGGCCTTACCACCCTGCTCTTTCAATTGCCCGCGACAGCGCGAATGTCTTTGATCAACATGAAAAGGTGTCGGTCGTCGGTAGGCGACGGCGCAAAACCAAAATGCCGGTAGAATGCCGCAGCGGAATCGTCTTTTGCATGAACTGCAAGCGAGCGCACCCCGACAATATCGGCAACTTGCAATGTGCGTCCCAAGGCATCCAAGAGCAGCCCGGCACCGATGCCGCGACCTTGCCATTCGCTATGCACCGCAAGCCGCGCCAGAATAAGAAGCGGTATCGGATGACGCGGCATGCCTTTGACAACGCGCTCCGGCGCGTCAGCGTGGCGAACCTCACCTGCGACAATCGTATAGTACCCTATAACTGTTGCACCGCTCAAGCCAACATAGGTTTGCGATGAATTCATTTGTTGTGCTTGGAGCGCATGACGAATGAGAAACCGATCAAGTTCAGGCTGACCACAGGTGAATTCTTCGACCGAATGAGTTCGCTGTAACTTTTCTATGCGCAGGGGGGCTGTCACGGCTTGACGTCAAAAACGGATGGTTCGCGAAACAGCCGTTCGAGCCGGGGGTGACGACGAGGCGGCGTGTCAAGGGCCTCGATGAAAGCTTCCCAGCGTTTTGCATCGAGTATGAAGACCGTTCGATCGGCCAGCCGTTCTTCAGCTTCGCTCAGCGCCGTTTCAAGAACAAATTCGCTGACGGATTTATGAGCAGCAGATGCCGCAGCCTGCAACGTCTGTTTGGCAGACTTGCTGAGCCGCAGATCAAGTTTTTCTGTTCTGTTCGTCCGTTGGGTAGCCATGTTTGAAACCTATCTAATTTGCCAGACAATGTCAAGACAATTGCTGGAAAAATGCCAGCCGGGGCCAAGAAAACTTAGCATGAGATAAAAAGGATTTTGTCCCATTTGCGATAGATATCATGAGTCAGCTTGTGAGGTAGCGCCATGAACGAAGAAGACCTGCTCATCGCACGGGAACTGAAAAGA
>JBEKXG010000594.1:0-3327 GCA_049512295.1 Syntrophobacteraceae bacterium | reverse complement strand
GATCAAATCGCAGGGAACTGGAAGCAAGTCAAAGGCGTGGTCAGGAAGAAGTGGGGCAAACTCACCGACGATGACGTGGACGTCATTGCCGGAAAACGCGACATACTCCTCGGCAAGATACAAGAGAGACATGGCATCGCACGTGAAGAGGCAGAAAAGGAACTCAAGGCCTGGGAAGATTCTTTGAAGTAGTTAAGCCGTGTTCATCATTCTTCTCGTTCCCATGGTCCATCTATAACGGGAGATTATCGCAAATGCATTAGGGCGTTACCTGAAACTATCATTGGAGTATCCCATTGGCCGCAAAATTTACAAGGATCTAAGAAGGAGGGATAAAATGATCAAGACGACTTATTCGACAATGCTACTCGTTATTGTTTTCCTGGCACTAATGCTCATGTTACCATCTGCTCATCTCAACGCTGGACCCATAGATAACCCAAACGGTTCTCCGGCCTGCTCGATCTCTAACGTTAACCAGACTGATCTCAAAGACTTAAATCAAACAGAATCCACTCTTCTAATGGCACAGACGTCGGAGGAGCATCGTTCCTCCGAGAGCTCTTCGAGTTCCACGACAGAGGCGCCGCCGCCAGTACAGGAGCATAGTTCCTCAGAGAGTTCCTCGAGCTCCACCACGAGATCCACTACAGGGGCGCCGCCAGAGCATTGTGCCAGTCATTGTCGTGACCATTATAATCGAAGTTTGGTCGAGTGCAATGAGCCGGGCCACCCACACCACAACAAATGCGACAACTGGGCTCGGGAACGTGAACAGGAATGCCTCTCCACATGTAAGTAATCGGGATTAACTGAGGTAGAGGTGTGAGGCGGAGGAAGGCTGGTTACAGCGTTTCCTGATTCTTACGAATTTTTGCATTAAAGAGATTGCTTGAATCGGACCGGCCGGGGCCTTTGGCCCCGGCTTCACACCTAATTCATGGCTTTTCCACCGCAGTTCTTAATGATCCATAAGGCAGAGCCGTAACATAGAGACGCTCTGGGAAAACATTTTTTCAGAAGACAGTTTAAGGAGATCCACATGAATAAAACTCTAATGTCCATAGTATTGCTTCTTGGCTTTGCCGTATTAGTGGGCTTGTCTGTAGCCTCCTATGCCGCTGAGTCAGTTGGGAACGTGGTGGATGATACTATCATTACTGCTACAGTGAAGGCTGAGTTGGCAACAGATGTTCGGCTGGGGACACTGACCGACATTGAAGTGAGTTCGACACAAGGTGTGGTTACCCTGGCCGGTAAGGTGCATAACAGTGAAGAGAAAGCGACGGTAGAGCAGAAAGTTCGGGGCGTAAAGGGTGTTGTCAAGGTAAACAATGAGTTGCAGATAGTTTCTCCGCGACAAAAAGAATGATCTGGAACGGATTCAAGGATGCAAACGAAAAATCGTTTCCCTTTTGCACCTTGTTTTGTGGGTGCGAGTATATTGATACGAATGAAATTTAGTTCAATAGTTCCGCAGAGCTGGGAACTGCCCGGCAAGTATCGCGAATTATCACATGTCAGCACGGCAAGGGATGACTGACCCATGTTCAAAAACCCCAAAATTAAGAAGGTTTCGACCGTTGGGCGAGAAACTTCGGCTGAGGTCCCGACAGGCGACGAAGAGCCAAGGTCGACAAACATTCAGGACAGGCATCAGCCGGTTTCCTTCGACCCGTTCCGTCTATACCTCAACGAGATCAAGCGCTATCCGCTTCTCAGCAGGGAGGATGAAAGGGACCTGGCGATCCGATATCGCGAAAAGGGCGATACCGAGGCCGCCTACAAGCTCATTACCGCAAATCTCAGACTTGTAGTCAAGATTGCAATGGATTTTCAGCGATACTGGATGCAGAACCTGATGGATCTCATCCAGGAGGGCAACGTCGGACTGGTGAAGGCGGCAAAGAAATTCGATCCTTACAAGGGATACAAATTTTCTTACTATGCATCGTTTTGGATCAAGGCCTACATAATGAAGTTTATAATTGACAACTGGAAGCTCGTCAAAATCGGAACGACCCAGGCCCAGCGGAAACTCTTTTTCAACCTGCGCAAGGAACAGGAAAGACTGGAAGCCCGGGACATCGAGGCTTCCCCCAATCTGCTCAGCCACCGGCTCGATGTAAAGGAGTCGGAGATCATCGAAATGGACCAGCGGCTCAAACGTTCGGAGATCTCGCTCGACAGCCCCCTGAAGGAAGACTCCGAGGACACGCACAAATCTTTTCTGCCCTCAAACGACCTGCCCGTTGACGATCAGATCGCTCACCAGGAAGCCAAGGCTATTCTCCATGACAAGCTGATGCTTTTCAAAGGGCAGCTCAAAGGCAAGGAGGCCATAACATTCGAAAAGAGGCTCCTGAGCGAAGATCCCATGACCCTCCAGGAAATCGGAGACAAGTTCGGGATCAGCCGTGAACGCGTGCGCCAGATCGAAAGCCTGGTCAAAAAGAAGCTGAAGGCTTACCTCGAAGAGGAAATCACAGACATCGACCTGCTACAGGAGAGCATGATCGAAATTTAGCCAATAGTCGATAGTGATCTGTTCAATAGAGGTATTGCCTTGGGGACCTGTCACAAGAAAATCCCTAGCCATCGCTCTTTTTTGAATCTCGATCGATTTGCGGCTGTTTGGGAATAATTGCAACGCTGACTTTATCGCTTCAAGAAATGCCTCCGGTTCCTATTTGTAGAACTTGAGACCATTTCCCGAATCCGGGTACTCAAGGACTTTGGTGACCGAATCGTCCAGGCCACCAGTCGCGTGGACAACCGTGCGAGAAGCAACCCTGGGAGCTTCACTTGCAGCCTTATGCGCCCCGGAATGTGGTGGACGATTGCCGTTTGACCGGCAAGGTCAATCAGCCTGTCGATAAGAACATCTTTGTTTCGGGTCTCCTCCGCCATTTTTGACCTGCCCTTTACGTGTAATATCATGTCACGGAAATAAGCTTGACACCACATAACCGGCAACCTATCGTAACAGTGGAGTTACCTTTTTTCCGGATTTTCTGATACAGGACTTTAGTCCTCATGGCCGATCATACACAAATTGTGTCCAGCACTGCGAGGCGCACCCGAATCAGGCTGTCGCGTAAAAGCAGACATCCAAAAGAAATGGCCCGGATTGCAGAGGCCCTCCAAACATTTCCCTATGTCAGCAGAGTCCAAATCAATCTAAACGCCGGTACTATCATTGTCCACCACGACGAAGAAGCGCTCGAAGACATCAAGTCCAAGCTGAAAGATCTGGGCGTCATATTGATGGCGGCAGTGGGTGTCGAAAGCTCCTCAATGTCGCTGACCGATGCGGTTTCAGATCTG
>JBEKXG010000593.1:0-3334 GCA_049512295.1 Syntrophobacteraceae bacterium | reverse complement strand
GATAATACGGGTATTCTTTTGTCCGCCAGGAATTCGAACCCCGCATTGTTTTTGACCCAGTGATCGCACTCGTCGTGGCTTCCGACGAACAGGAAGCAAATCTGCCGCTTCCCTAAAACTGCTATCAAGCGGTATCCCCTGACAAGATCGAACTTGATGCAATCAGGTATGCGCGCTTCACCATACCTGGTGATTCTTCCGATCTGCTTCGGACTGAAAACACCTCCCAGCACTTGATCGATTATCGCCTGAGCGTGTTCGGCAGCCTGCGAAGCATTTCCGCCTCCCCTTTGCAGGGCTTTGAGGCGCTTAGTCACAATAGGACTGATACGGACTCTAAATTCCATCGGCCCAAGTTTTTCCTTAATGCAGCCCGAGAAGACAGAATGAACGGTTCCCCGGCATAGTAACGAATCCGGGATTCGGACGGTCCGGCGCAGCAGATATTGTCCTGGCCCCCCTGCTTCCTGCTCTGTTGGAGAAAACATACTTGATCCAGCCAAGCATGTTTTAGCTTGATACCATCTCAGAGTGTCTTAGTCCAATCGATTTTATTGAATTAAACGATACAATGAATAGGAAACATCTATATCATGATTCGAATCAGGCGGCCGCCAACACTTTGCGGACGATTTTGGCGAGGCCGGTGATCACATAAGGCTTCATGACAAACTCGCGAATGGCATCGGCGGGCGGGAAAAGCGACCTGAAACGGCGGTGAAAAAGTCGGCCGGCGCGAATTGGGCGAGACACAGGGGTTTCGCTGGAGTGAGCGCCCGTTCCGGCCTCCTTTTTCACCGGCGGCAATAGCCCCCCCCCGCATTTTTTGTCTGTATTCCATAATCCACTGCGGGCTTATTACTCAGGTGAGAGCTTTTGCCTTTCTGACGCTACAAAACCTCCGACGGGTCTATCGAAACGCCTATCGAAGGATGCTCTTCCCATTCTCCATCGACGCATTTGAAACAATATATATCCATGCAGGATTCCGATCCATTTGGATATATTACGCCGTCATCCAGACAACCGCTTTTTTCTTTCTGCTCAGCCATTTCGACCTCCTATGCCTAATTCGAATCCACCGTATAACTGTAAAAATGAGAGCCTGTTATGGCAAGGCGCTTCGGTTCAAATCCTCTCTCTATTTATCCAGTTCATTCGGAAAGTCGCGATGAGGATGTCCCCGGCCGCTTTGACACTATGCTCGTGGAACTTCGGGAAACGGGATTTCGCATCTCGCGCCAGCGGCTTGCGGTGCTCAAGATTCCGGCTGACAGCAAAAGGCATCCCGGTGCAGAGGGAATTTGCGCCGAGTTAAAAACGGACTTTCCTACCGAAAGCGTCGCTGCCGTGTACAAAACCCCGGCTGTTTTAAAATCTGAATCGAGGTATAGATTCATTGTATGATTCGTTGGCATTCCTTCAATCCTATGGTAATTGTCACATCGGGAAGGGATGCTTGCGGGACATAATCGAAGCAAAATCTATCGAAGGGGTCCAGGACATCCTGCCGGATCTGGGAAAAGTAAGCAGACACAATACCGGGTTCGGGGAGATCCTGGTGTTTTAAAAGCGCGCCGAGTGTGGACATGAGTTTGAGATCTTTCGGAGCGAAAAGAGCGCTCACCCGCTCAGCCTGTTGAACCTGTCCATATTCTGGCGAGGGGAGGAAATCGATGAACATCGAAAAAATTCTGGTTGCATACGACGGGTCTGAAGAATCCGAGAAAGCGTTCGACATGGCCCTCGATTTAGCCGGGAAATATTCCGCTCAGGTGGTCGTGGTTTCCGTGGCCAGTCCTTCGGAGCCTCCCACAGCGGTCGAGATAGATGCGATCCTGGAAGTCGCGACGGAATACTACTATACACGCTTCAGCGACCTGAGGAAGAAGGCTTCCCTCTGCGGGGTGGAGCCCCAGTTCAAAATAAGCGCAGGCCATCCCGCGGAGCAGATCGTGTTATTTGCAAATGAAGAGAAGGCGCAGATGATCGTAATGGGACATCGGGGAAGGGGAGGCTTCCTGCAACTCTGGCGGTTGGGGTCGGTAGCCAGGCGCGTCATGAATTATGCGCACTGTACGGTTGTCGTGGTCCGCTGAACCGCTCGCGCCGCCCGGTGGAAAACACCAGGTACACGACTCACAGCATCGACGCTCCGCGAGGCGAGCCTTACCGTTACGGAAGGAGAGGGGCCTTGAAAAGGGAATTTCCGGATTCTCCACCGTGCCCGCCCATCCTGCACTAACACGACAAGAAACTTCCGATATTCTATTGTCCGGCGCCGCGCCGGACATCCATACAGAGCTTTCATGCCGGTTCATCTCACCATTTTCTTCCCTTGAAGCCTGTATGCCCGCAGGGCATGCCCCTCTTTTGAGAACCAGTGATTATCATTCGGTTTGCGATTGAAGATTTTCGATCTTTGGGGATCGGATAAGGGAAAATTTGAGAACCGTATCGAAATCACCTTGTTTGTGGTATTGATGATTCATTCAAATGGTCCTTCGGAGGAGGAGGCTCATGAAGCGGGTTCTCTTTTTTATGATTGCAGGCATGTTCATTTTCTCATTTCAAGGCGAATCAAACGCCCAATTATCCTCAACTTTTAAAAATAGCTATGCTTTGGTAGTGGGAATAGACAACTATGCCCGTTCCGGTTGGATGAGTCTTGAATATCCCGTCCAGGATGCTCAAAGGGTCGCCGAGTACTTTAAAAGACAAGGATTTCAGGTAGAGACTTTAACGGATGAACAAGCTACTCGACAGAATATACTCACATATTTCGATAAGCTCTCTCAGAAAGTAACGGAAGGTGACCGGTTATTGTTCTATTTTGGCGGGCACGGAACTACGGAAAACGTCGCTGGAACTCAATTTGGGTATCTTGTCCCATTCGGAGCCGGTCGAAGCACCGCAGATATGCTTTCAACCGACGATCTGAAAACTCAGTCACAGAGATTGGGCAAGGCCAGACATCAACTGTTCATCCTGAATGCATGTTATGGAGGATTGCTGGGGGTTCTCAGGGGAGGCGGCATTGACAGCTCTCAGAGCAATTACATAAAAGCGGTCACTGAACTGCCGGCGCGCGAGTTCATTTCGGCGGGAGGACCGAACCAGCGCGTCCTGGACGGCGGCCCCGACGGGCTTAGCTGGTTCACTTACTATTTATTGGAGGCATTGGAGCAAGGCAAGGCAGACCTGAATCAAGACAACGTGATAACGTTTGCCGAACTTGCCGCATACCTGGTTCCTCGAGCCAGCAATGAATATCAGACACCTGCATGGGGGTGCCTGTTCGGCCATGGATTAGGTGAATTTGTTTTCGATAAAC
>JBEKXG010000592.1:0-3400 GCA_049512295.1 Syntrophobacteraceae bacterium | reverse complement strand
CGATTACCTTTGTCCGGTCCATCCTGGTGACGAAGTTAAGAGATCCGCTCAAATCGGTGTTGTCCCCGGAGGACTTGAAGAGCATTCTTCCTTCGCTCTCCAGGCGCGCATGAAGCCGAGTCCCGGGGATTGCGGTAAGCAAGCCGATCATGGCGGTCACGATCCCGTTTTTTTGGATGAAGTCCACCTGCCTCTGGAAAACGTCCGGCGGGTCGCTGTCGAAGCCGATTATGAACCCTCCCATGACCGCCAGGCCGTGCCTTTGTATCGTCGCGACCGATTCGGAAAGGTTGCGCCTGAGGTTCTGCGCCTTACCGCATTCTTTTAAACCCTCTTCGACGGGCGTCTCCAGGCCGATAAACACCTTGGTGAACCCCGCCTGCGTCATCAGGCCCATCAGTTCCGGGTCTTCCGCCAGATTTACGGAAGCTTCCGTAAAGAAATTCAAACGCCGCAGCCGGCCATTCTGCCACGATATGATGCTTCTCAGCAGGTTCTTCACCTTCTCCTTGTTGCCGATGAAGTTGTCATCGACAATAAAGACCGGGCCGCGCCAGCCCCTGGCGTAGAGCGCCTCCAGCTCGGCCAGCACCTGTTCGTCCGGCTTCACTCTCGGCACCCGTCCATTCATGACGATCACGTCACAAAATTCGCAGTTGAATGGACATCCCCTGGAATACTGGATGGACATCGACGCATAGTCGTTCAGATTGATTAGGTCCCACAAGGGGACGGGGACACCGTCGAGCCGAGGAAACTCTGAAGCCGTGTAAAACTTCTCGGGCCGCCCCGTCTCAAGGCCCTTAACGACTTCGGAGATTATGGACTCGGCTTCCCCGAAAACCAGGTGGTCCAGGTCGGCGAAATCGTCCGGATACGCCCGGAACAAGGGGCCGCCTCCGACCACCTTTGCGCCGAGCGCGCGGCAACGGTCCGCGACCCGCCTGGCCGAGTCCCTCTGAGCGATCATGGCGCTGATGAAGACGTAATCCGCCCACAGTATGTCACTGTCTTCAAGCGGGCGAACGTTGATGTCGACCAGCTTTTTTTCCCAGGGTCCCGGGAGCATTGCAGCTACGGTCAAAGCCCCCAGCGGCGGAAAGGCCGCTTTCCTTCGCGCTATTCTAAGCGCGTGTTTGAAACTCCAGAATGTTTCGGAAACCCGCGGGTACACGAGAAGAATCTTCATGGAATGCCTCTACTCTATTTAGGTAAACTGCAAAGGTGATGCCCGCAGTTTATAGTCAGCCCTTTGCCAGGTCAACAGGAGATTGCGAAATGCTCACAGATCGGGTTATACTGCCTCTTTATTGATTTTTTGTGGACAATTTCGCACATTTTGGTTACTTGCCTAAGGTGATTTAGCAGGCGCAGTAAGCATTTCCGCAATACGGAGGAATTCAAACGGATGGCCCTTGTTGTGCAGAAGTACGGTGGAACGTCGGTTGCCGATGCCGAACGAATCAATGCAGTGGCCAGGCGGGTTCTGGCGAGGAAAGAAGAGGGAGACCAGTTGGTGGTCGTTCTCTCGGCGCGTGCCGGCGATACAGATCGGCTGCTAAAGCTGGGATGCGGAATCACCGAACGCCCCGACCCTCGTGAGATGGACGTTCTGCTTGCCACCGGCGAGCAGGTCACGATAGCCCTCTTCTGCATCGCCGTAAAAGCAATGGGGTCCGAAGCGGTTTCCATGACCGGATACCAGGCCGGGATCATGACAGACGGCCAATTCGGCCAGGCTCGCATAAGCTGGATACAGACCCAGCCCATCATCGAGAAGCTGCACGATGGCAAAATCGTGGTGGTGGCCGGGTTCCAGGGATATGATAACGATGGAAACATCACCACGCTCGGGCGGGGAGGGTCCGATACTACGGCGGTCGCGCTTGCTGCGGCGCTTGGCGCCTCCGTCTGCGAGATTTACACGGACGTGGAAGGCGTGTTCACAGCGGACCCCAACATTTGCTCCAAGGCACGCAAGCTGGAGAAGATAAGCTACGAGGAAATGCTGGAGATGGCCAGTATGGGCGCCAAGGTTCTCCACCTTCGCTCGGTCGAATTCGGCATGAAGTACGATGTGCCCATAATGGTGCTTTCCTCGTTTACCGATGCGCCGGGCACACTGGTAACACGGGAGGATGAAACCATGGAAAAGGTGGTGGTCTCCGGAATCACCTACAATAAGAACGAAGGCCGGGTCACAATCACCAACATCCCCGACCAGCCTGGAATCGCCGCGAAGGTCTTCCGGCCCATCGCGGCTGCAAATATCAACGTAGACCTCATCGTCCAGGGCGGAGGCGGTATTCCGGGCAGGGCGAATATTTCCTTTACGGTTCCCAAAACATCCTACGATCAGACGATTGGCATCCTGGAGTCAATTGCGCTCGAGTTTGGCGATTGCCAGGTGCTGGGCGATCCCGGAATTGCCAAGATTTCCATCATCGGGCTCGGAATGAGGAGCCACAGCGGCGTGGCCACGAAGATGTTCGAAACGCTCGCCCGGGAAAACATCAATATCAAGATGATTGCCACCTCGGAGATAAAGATATCCTGTATAATCGACGAAAAGTATACCGAATTGGCCGTAAGAATCCTGCATGACGCCTTCGAGCTGGACAAGAAATTGCAAGGGGGCGGAGACATTCAGATTCGGGAAGAAAAGCAATAAGGTACAAAGCCGAAAAAGACAACGGCGCTGAAGCCCCCCGGGAGAGAAAAAAGGCTCGCTGAATCGCCGGTGCCACAGCTTCATACCGAATTCCCGGGCGGAACCCGGAGATCTATGCGGCGCTTGGCGGAGCCTGGAGATTTGAGAGCGCCTCGGTCTCAAAACCCGGCCTCGCCATCATAGCCGGTCAGTTCGACGTAGCCCTCTCCCACTACGGCCCGGCCCTGCGGTCCGGCGCCCTCGGCCCTCACGCTTCCCTCCCAGTAAGTTACCTGCGTGCTGCCGGGGGTTTGCATCTCCTGGCCGGCCATATTCGGAATAACATTTATCCGCAGATCGAGTGGATGTACGTCCAGGAGCCATGAAGCCGGGTAGAGCGTCCCCGAATGTGGACTCCTCCAGGTCTGAAGACTCCGGACGCGAAAGTCCCTGGAAAAAAGCCGGGTGGGCTTTCCGTCCCTGTCCACGAATGTCCCGCTCGATACCGGGCTGTACTCCCCGTTTTTTTCGCGCATCAGATAGACCATTAGCTCGCTTCCATCCGAGAACTGCAAGCCGAACCAGTCCCAGCCGGCAAAGCGAGGATTTAGCGGAGCGCTAAAGAATTCGTGGTCCATCCATGCGGTACCGCGAACAGACCTTTCCCGCCCCCCAACGGCGACTTTTCCAACTGCCTCGAGGCGGGAAATCGAGTAATAGCAGCCGGCCTCTCCCAGTTCCTCTCCCTTG
>JBEKXG010000591.1:0-3413 GCA_049512295.1 Syntrophobacteraceae bacterium | reverse complement strand
GCCTTTCTGAACCGGGAGTGCAAACAATCCGTCGCGCTCACGCCGTCCAGCCGGTCACTGCGGTCCAGAGCGAATACTCGCTATGGTGGAAAAGCCCTGAAGCGGAAGTGCTGCCGACCATGGAGGAACTCGGGATAGGCTTTGTTCCCTACAGCCCTCTAGGTAAAGGCTTCCTGACGGGAAAGATCGACGAAAACACTACATTCGACAGTTCCGATTTCCGCAACATCGTCCCTCGTTTTACGCCGGAGGCTCGGAAGGCGAATCTGGCCCTGGTTGATCTGCTTGGCAAGATCGCAGAACGGAAGAAGGCGACACCTGCCCAGATAGCACTCGCTTGGCTGCTGGCCCGGAAGCCGTGGATTGTTCCGATCCCGGGCACCCGGAAGCTGGAGCGCCTGGACGAAAACATCGGAGCAGTTGCAGTCGAACTTACGTAAGACGATCTCCGTGAGATCGACAGCGCCTCCTCAAAGATCACGGTGCAAGGGGATCGGTACCCCAAGAACCTGGAGAAAATGACCGGTCTCTAAAAGCGGCAGGAATGGACACTATTTGGCACAGTTCGGGGTGTTGGCGAAAAAAGCCGACAAGATGGGCACACAAAACCTGAAAGAATCGAATGAAGGAGCGAAGGATGAAAGCAACCATTTTTCACGCACCCGGGGATGTGCGCGTAGAGGAAGTACCCGACCCGGCAATCAAGGAACCGACCGACGCTATTGTTCGTGTGACCCACGCCTGCATCTGCGGATCGGACCTGTGGTTTTACAGGGGGCTTACGCCCTACGAGCCGGGCTGGCGAACGGGACATGAGTGGATGGGAATTGTCGAGGAGGTCGGTCCCGGGGTCCGCACCATCAGGAAGGGAGACCGGGTGATTGCCCCTTTCGCTTTTTCCGACGGAGACTGTGAATTCTGCCGGAAAGGCCTGCAGACCTCATGTGTCCACGTAGGTTTCTGGGGAACGAAAAACGACGGGGGACAGGGTGAAATAGTTCGCGCCCCTTATGCCAACTCCAATTTGGTGGTTTTGCCCCAAAGCATCGAAAATGATGCCGCGATGCTGAAGGCCATATTGCCCCTCACCGACGTAATGGGGACCGGGCATCATGCGGCCGTATCCGCCGGCGTCCGCAAAGGCGCGACGGTTGCCGTTGTTGGAGACGGCGCGGTGGGATTGTGCGGCGTCCTTGCGGCGCGCAGGCTCGGCGCCGAGCGCATCATCGTCCTGGGACATCGCGGCGGACGCATGGAACTGGCCCAAAGATTCGGCGCAACCGACCTCGTCATCAGCAGCGGCGATGAAGCAACAGGCCGGGTTCTGGAAATGACCAAAGGCGGGGCCGAAGCCGTGCTCGAATGCGTGGGAACGAGCGATTCCCTGAACACCGCGATCGGTATCTGCCGCCCCGGTTGCAGGGTGGGCTTCGTTGGGGTGCCCCATCACAGCGCCGCGATGGACTTCAGAAGAATGTTCTTCCAGAACATTGCCTTGCACGGCGGCGTTGCGCCGGTACGCGCCTATATCCCCGAGCTTCTGGCCGATGTGCTGGCCGGCCGGCTCGATCCTTCCCCGGTCCTGGACCTCACCGTCGACCTCGCCGGCGTGCCCGAAGGCTACCGGGCGATGGATACGCGTAAAGCCATCAAGGTGATGGTTATGGTGTGACCGTGAAGTTCAGCGCGTCAGACCTCCCGGCGCTCAGCGCCGGTCGCAAATCAAGTGGGTGATATCATGAACAAAAGACTGACTGTAATTTTGGCAGGCATCTTTATCTCAGTGTTTAGCATTGCAATCAATCCGGAGGCACAGACCATGAAAAACGGAGGCTTGAACGCCAAACAGAAACAAATCGTCACCATCGCGGCCTTCACTGCGAAGGGAGATTTAGACAAGCTGAAAGCAGCCCTGAACGAAGGACTGGATGCCGGTTTGACTGTCAATGAAATCAAGGAGATCCTCGTGCAGATGTATGCCTATACAGGATTCCCGCGCAGCCTGAACGGCCTCGGCACCTTTATGAGCGTCATGGAAGAACGGCAGAAGAAAGGCATCAAGGACGAGCTTGGCAAGGAAGCAAGCCCCCTGCCTGCTAACAAAAGCAGGCTCGAACTTGGAACGGAAATTCAGACAAGACTGATAGGATCGCCGGCCAGCGGGGCGATTTATACATTCGCTCCCGCAATTGATGCCTTCTTGAAAGACCACCTGTTCGGAGACATCTTCGGGCGCGACAACCTGGATTTCCAGAGCAGGGAGATCGCGACCATATCCGCCCTGACCAGTATGGAGGGGGTCAACCCCCAGTTGCAGGTCCATTTTAACATCGGGTTCAATACCGGCCTGACCGAGGCTCGGATGAGGAGCCTGATATCCGTGCTCGCGGCCAAAGTCGGCAAGAAAGAAGCCGATAATGCGAACGATGTTCTGAGCAGGGTCTTGAACGGCAGAACCCGCTAAGACAACGATAAACTATTTTTTCTGGAAGAACGTAGTAAGAAGGTATTACTCGAACTTGCAGCTTAAGATTGTACCATTATTCGCATTTGACGTAATGCTTAATGATGGTGTTCTCTACTACTATTTTCAGACCCTTCTTGAGCTTGCTTCTTGATATTGTGACTTTGGTTACAAATGAGATGCGGGGATACTGATTCTCTGCCACTTTGGGATTTCGGGACCTCACCGCTCGGCTATTGTAACGACTTTGAGGCCTCGAAAACTTATATGACAATCACGGACCTCCCCCCCTGATTCGCACCACCTTCCGAAACAGGCCACCCAAATCCAGATATGATTTGAAAACCTTGCGCATTTCAGAGCTTCGTTTTTTCAAGGATAGGAGAGTTATTTGAATTTTCCAGTTAGGGTAGGGGCACACGACAGCCTCTTCTATTATCTGATTATATAACTCGCCAATTTTCTATTTGTTGTACTAACGTCAGCCACCACTTAGTCAGTTTACCATCCTGTT
The DNA here is from genome assembly GCA_049512295.1 of Syntrophobacteraceae bacterium. Classification (GTDB taxonomy): domain Bacteria; phylum Desulfobacterota; class Syntrophobacteria; order Syntrophobacterales; family Syntrophobacteraceae; genus SbD1. Next base: position 435 of record JBEKXG010000591.1, on the reverse strand, counting down.
GCGAGCTCTGAAACTCTCTTTGAGAGAAATATTGTTAAGTCTCGATGGTCAACGAACAAAGCAAAATCAGGATCACTACGAAACCGTGCTAAACACGCAGCCATTAACGCTTCTGGGGATCGATCCTGACTTCGTTTTATCACTCCATTTCTGCTCGCAATAATACCGTTTATGTTCTGTTTGAAGGACTTCGGCATCCCAATGTCGCTAACTATAGTATCCAGAATTTCCCTCCACTCACGAGGATCACCCTTATCGTCGATCTTGACGCGATCAACAAACTTCCACCAATAGCATGTGGCTCTGCCTTGCCGAAAACTTGTCCTTTCCTCAGAATAATTATACAGATTATCGGGATCAACTATCCTGCCCCAACTAGGCGGAAGTACTGGAGTGTTCGGCGACTTGTTGTTGGATTTTGAATAAAATGGACTT
>JBEKXG010000590.1:0-3415 GCA_049512295.1 Syntrophobacteraceae bacterium | reverse complement strand
AGTGTTCCAGAAGTTTTTCGGGCGGAATCCGACCCCCGAATGCGATGCGGCGTCCATTGGTAGTTAAGTTGACTCATTATTCAGGTTTATGGATCTGTTTCAATCGTACTTTGCAACTTTCAGAATACACTCGACTGTCACCTGAATCGTTCAATTTTGCTCCAATCGCCTCTTTTTCAGGCCTTTGGGTATGATTCCACAAAAGAAAGTCTGATTGCCCCCACCATAGAACCATCCGATGTCATTGGGAAAATCCAGACACTATCCGTTTTGGTACGTAAATTGCTTTAACAAATATGCGGGGAGGTAGGAAGTAGTCTGTTCTCAGAGCGCCAGGTTCCGACCCCAGTGTTCAGCGTGGGACGCGACCACGCTAGAGAGGCTCCTTCTCTATTTTTCGACGATCAGGCTCTTTTTCTTATTGCGACTCGCTTTCCCATTCGAAATAGCGTTCCCGTGTTCCGAAGTCCAAGTTCGGCAGCGACTTTAACCTCATTTGCCTTTTCACGCTCGGCATTGAGTTCATTCGGGTCCGTTTCTTCGAATTCGTTTGTGGGTCTTTGCCGTTTCCCCTTCCTCCCCGGCCTCTTCAGGATGGAAACTAGTTATGTACCTTAAACGAATGGAGGCACAAAATGAACCCGGTGACCCGTGAGTTTGCGAGGGGATGGGTTGATGATGCGAGGACCTATTACCTGACCAGCGGCAAGAGGATCGCTTTAGCTGAATTTACAAACCCTCGCGGGATGTTTTCGTATGGCGAATTCTACATTTTTGTTTTAAATTTCAAAGGTGTCATGCTAGCGCACGGAGTCAACGAAAGATTTGTCGGGGAAGACTTCATTGACATCAAGGATTTCGAAGGCAAACATTTTATAAAGGAAATCGTCGACACCGCCACTGAAAAAGGTTCCGGGTGGTTGGAATACAGATGGTACCATCCGAAGACCAAAAATGTTCTTCCTAAACTCGTGTATTTCGAGAAAGTGGATAATCTGATTATTTGCTGCGGCGCCTACAATTTGGATACCGGCATCTTTCCTGAATTTGATCTAAATGCGTATCGAAAAGAGATTCAACTCAGAGACGGGACCAAGATTCTTCTACGCCCCATGACGGCAGAAGATGAGAATGCCCTGTACGAATTCTTCAAAGCCGTCCCCAGAGAAGAAACTCGGTATTTGCGTGATGACGTCTCCAGCGTTCTCCTAATGGAAAAGTGGGCGAACAACCTCGATTACAACAAGACTCTGCCCATTTTGGCGCTAAAAGACGGGAAAATCATCTCCGATGCCACTATCAACCGCCGTCGATCCGGCTGGAAACGGCACGTTGGTACCGTGCGGCTCTTTGTGCACGAAGACCATCGCAATGTTGGTCTGGGGCATTTGATGATCGAGGAACTCTCCGAGATCGCATATAAACTCGGAATCGAAAAACTGATCGCCGAAATCCCGGACACCAGCATCTCGGCGATCAAAGCCTTCACCAGAGCGGGATTCTACCGCGCCGCGGTGATCCCGAACCTGGCCAAAGACATGGGGAATATGCCTCTGGATATTGTAGTTATGATTAAGGATACTAAGCCGGCTCACGATGACGCTTATGATTACGATTTCTAACGGGATGAGTAGACCTGGATACAATGGGCAAAATTGAGCCATTGTATCCAGGGTGATAAAAACGCTCGGCCCTTCAGCAATTTAGTTGGAAGCTAAGGATGCGGTCCCGATCAAGCTAAATGTTTGGTTATGGAGCCTGTTGCAAAACTACCGATATTACTATTGTTTTTATTTAAATGCTGCCTTTCAGGCAGATGAAACCTTCATCGCACAAGATGTTCTCGACGCTGATGCCGCACCTCTCGGCATACTGCGCCGTCCACTTGCCTGTTGCCGCAGCCTCCGACATACACGAACCACCCATGTTTTCCCGGGACGTTGGCCAAGTCGTACAAACTCGCTTAACACTCTGTAGGAACTTTATCCCGCGTAACAGGAGAACGTCCTGGTTGCCGAAAAGAAAACCATATATAATGGGGAGTGAAAAGCGGAGGGTTGAGCATACTCTGCCTCAATTTCGGGTTCCAAGGGGAGTAGACGATGAAAATTGCGATAATGGGGACAGGTGGAGTAGGAGGCTATTACGGGGGATTGCTTGCCAAAGCCGGGCATGACGTGAGTTTTATCGCACGCGGTGCACATCTGGGGGCAATCCGTGAAAAAGGGCTGGAGGTAAGAAGCGTATTTGGCGATTTTCGTATTCAGCCAGCCGCCGTTACGGATGATCCGGCATCTGTCGGTCCTGTCGAACTCATAGTGTTTGCCACCAAAACATATCACATCGCCGAGGCGGCCAGGGCAATCCTCCCTATGGTGGATTCAGATACGGTCGTTTTGCCCTTACAGAACGGAATAGATGCGGCCGAGCGAGTCGGTGAGGTGATCGGCGCAAAACATGTGCTGGGCGGTGTGACCTATCTGTCCGCTACGATAGAAAAACCGGGAGTCATAGGGCAGTACAGCCAGTTTCGCCGTATCGTTGTCGGCGAGTTGAACGGAGAGATCACCGAACGGGCAAAGTGGGTTTGCCAGGTCTTGAAGGGCACGGGGGCGACTGTGGAAGCCGTCGGAAATATTGTCCAGATGCTATGGACCAAGTTCGTTTTCATCTCTGCGATAAGCGCGATTGGCGGACTAACGCGAGTAACAACGGGGGAGTACCGGAATGTTCCGGAAACTCGGAAGGCACTGACCAATGCGCTCCGTGAGGCAGCAGCGATTGCATTTGCCCGGGGAGTGCTCCTTGAGCCGGATCTGGTAGAGAAGACTCTGGAATTTATTGATGGTGCTCCGACGGATATGAAGCCGTCAATGCAGCGAGACATAGAAGCAGGGCGCAGGTACGAGCTGGAATCAATGATCGGAATAATCGTGAGGCTCGGTAAGGAATTAAACGTGCCCGTGCCCGTTATGACTCTGGCCTACGCAGTCCTGAAGCCCGGTGAGCTGAAAGCAGCTTCACTCTAAAACATGGTCGGATCATGCGGGAAGCCTTGTCCCCATAAGCGCTAACTTAAGCGCAGCATCGCTCCGGCGGAAGCCCTGCGAAAACCGGAAGAGGCCTCTTGTTCGTGATTCCGGCGAAGCCTGTCCCGGAAGTCTCGAATCCGGGAGCCGGAATCCAGTCAAACGAGCGTGTTATACAAATCCTCCCAATTGCGATTAGCACTCTCAATTAGCCGCATTTTCCACTTTCGCTTCCACTCTTTCAATTGCTTCTCCCGCTGAATTGCGGACTCCATGCTCTCGTGCGGTTCGTACCAAACCAGGTTATGAATGCCATAGCGTTGTGTAAACCCTTCCACCAGATTGTTTCTATGCTCCCAGATTCTCTTAACAAGGTTTGAAGTCAC
>JBEKXG010000589.1:0-3420 GCA_049512295.1 Syntrophobacteraceae bacterium | reverse complement strand
TGTGCGACACCAAACACTCGATCCAGACAGACGTTCCATCCCGGCGCACTCCCATGTATTCGTAACGTTCGGGGGTCGGCAGGTCCTCCACTCCGCCGGCCCGGTAGCTCTCTATCCGATCTCGCTCCTCCCGGGCTAACAATGTCATATAGTCCAACCCGATGAGAACGTCCGGACTCTCATAGCCGAAGATTCGGGCGAGAGCAGGGTTGGCCAGTTGGATGATACCCTGTTGATGGATAAATATGCCCTGGATCGATCCTTCGACCAGCGCTCGATAGTCCCTTTCACTGGCTTGCAGAGCGCTCGACTGAGTTTCGAGTTGCCGAATGAGGTCCCTCGAAAAGTGGATCGCCGCTTTCATTTGATTCCGGAGGTAGTCTGCGGCCTTCGCTACGCGTGCGAGATACATGTTTGAAGCGTAGATGAAGCAAACTTTCGTCAGTTCCGCTGGAAGCGACAGTGTGCGATGCTCGAAATACCCAAGGTACACCAGCAGGAGCACGTAGCCAACGGTCGAAGCATTCGCAAAAATCAGCGTGTTCCGCCAGGTGGTCCTTGTCTGGTCGGCTGTTCGCACCATCAATATGAAAAAGAGCCAGCTTTTCTCTCCGCCGGAATAATAAATGGCCAAGAGGAGGAGAATGACATCGAGGAGCAAAAAAAACGATCCGAGGTGGACCTTTTGAACCTTGCTGAACCAGACCAGGAGGATGAGCCAGGACACCCCGATGTAGAGTGTATAGATGACGAGAAGGCGCCAAAAATCGGTCCAGGCGGAGGGCGTCGGGACGAGGTACAGGTTATGCAAGAGGACAAACAGGGCGACCATGATCAGCCCGAACACACGCAGCCAGGGAATCTGGAATACGTGATGACGGTAGACCTTCTTGGCCTGCTCGCGCTTGGCTTCGTCAGGATCCAGATAGATACGCGGTGGAGCGTGAGAGGTAGAGAAACGCGCCGCATATCGCTTCAGCAGGTCCATTGTCAGTCCTTCAGTTTATAGTACACCGCAGTCCGTCATGTCCCTCTTGGACATCCTAAACCATGAAAAGGCGTGAGGTTGTAAGGTCGAAACCGCGCTGCGCTCCCGGGGCCATGCCCGCGACGAACTTTCGAAACAGAGGCGCCGACGGCGCGCAGAGGGAAGGAAAGGAGATGGGGACAAAACCAGTCGGGTAGACGAGGGAGTCTCCTCCCCGCCCTGCACCAGATCCGGACGTGCGGGATTCGCGCATCCGGCTCCTCATATCATGGCTTTGCTGCGCAAAATATTCAGTGAACAACCCGATGTCTTGGAAGAGGATACACCTGCCGAAGCCGGCTAATACGGAGTTGCATTCAAGATGATCACAAGGCAGCGAGGCGGAGGCGACGCAGGCGTACACCATAGTACGTCGAGGAGCCGACGACGAAGACAACGCAGTGAGCGCTTGAATGCGACTTAGTATAAAGCAGTCCCAATTCATCTCGGGCCTTGAAAAGGGAATTAATGGATTTTACACCGCGTCCGCCCGCCCATCCTGCACAAAAACGATGAGAAACTTCCTAAATCATATTGCCCGGCGCGGCGCCTGACATCCATCCACACCTTTCATACCGGCTCATCTCACGATTTTCTTCCCTTTTCAAGGCCCTTGTTTAACCTTGTTTCAATAAAGGTGACCGCCGTGCTCGTAACCTCAACCTCGCTTCGCACCTCTCAGAAGGCGCCACGGGTTGGAAACGGCAAGCCGTCATAACGTCAGGTGGTTGCGGCGCTCCTATTCAAGCGTGACTTTGACGCCCTGGGCCCCCAGTGTAAAGTCGACTCCCTGGTTCGTCGAGATGAGGTCCATAATGACCCCTCTCTCGTTTCTCATAGTCTTGGATCCCGCGCCGCCGCCTACCGTCACCCCGACAGCAACGGCCGCGAAGTTTCCGGAAAAGTCGGCCACCTTCTTGAGATTGTACACCTTACCCCGGGCTGTCACATTCTGAATGCCTACGCTTCCCACGCTTAGCCCGTCGATTTTGAATTTGTACGTCTTTCCATTATACACCAGAACGCCGCTGCCCCAACTAAAGCCGACACCCGCCGCCACGGAACCACCTGTCAGTTCGACGGTTCCGTCCCAGGGCATTTGTTCCTCCGCTGAAAACACCACGCCGGGAGAAAAAGCAAACAAACTCACAGCCAGCAAACTAATCGCGATCAAAACTCTTGAATGCTTCATACCTGATTCTCCTAATTTGTGTGCGACGCAGAAACATAAATTTATCCCGAACGAACCTGACGATCGGCGTAATCAATCATAGCTCCCGGTTCAGGTCAAGCCTATAATTATCGGTTGCGTTCCATGGAATACGTGAATGCGGACGGGAAGCGGTCCACTCCTGGAATTGTCAACGATTCGGAATTTCCCTGGCGGCCATGTCCACATCTGCACTTCTGTTTCATCTCCACCGCAACCGGCCTGCTTGCATGCGTGACCGCTGACTCCCCCACCCCGTATGCGGCGCCGATTTCTTTGAGCTTGAGCCGCGTGTGGCGCCGCCATAGATACCTCCACCCGTCTCGTCATTGCCCGGTCTTTCATGAACGGACCGTCTACCGCAGCGCGGATCGCCTCCAACGCCGGTCTGTACGCAAGTTGCCGAAGCGCGGGCAGCCCTCGGTCGGCCTGCGCTTCCTTATATTCGATGCGAAGCGCCCTAGTCCCGCCTGACCCCCTCTCGGTTCGTTTGTTCACTCTTACGCCTTAATATCCTTCCTCGGCGTTCCTGTTATATCATGAACTCAGGAGTGACCCCAGTCACTTTTCACTTACATCCGGCAGTGCATTTGTTATATACATCTTGCGAGTTGCCGATACACATCGCCAGATCGCCTGAATCTAGAGGATCATTGTGGATTGACTTACATATTTCAACTCCTGATACGTATTCATCGCTGCAGCGAGCTGCAGTTACCGCATCTAATTTGCAATCGGCCCATGCAGAAGTATAGAACGCCAGAGCTATTGCAAGTATTAAGATAAGCTTTCTCACCGTATCCTCCTATGTGCATACCTCATGACTGAGTTATCTGAGCTTTGTCTCTGTGGACTTCTTTATTACAATAACCTCAAGCCGGCCCTTAGCCCGTTATCGTTCCCGTTACGCATCTTTCTTCTTCTGAGTACATGACATCATACGTTTCTCTAGCTTTCCCTTATGACGTTAATCTCATGCTAAACTTCATGGGAACAGAAGTTCGAAAATCTGAGACCGTAAATCAATATAATCACTGATTATCAAAAAAGGGCATACCCCGTTTCACTACCGGACACTTTTTGACGAGGGCCCCAGCCAACCAATGAAACTGGCTAACAAAGCGGAAGGAACGCCACAGGAATGGACAGTCCCTCATTCAAAAAGTAATTGAGAAGCCGCAGG